>CAMTOT010000054.1 GCA_947074165.1 uncultured Bacteroidales bacterium | reverse complement strand
ACTCTACCTGGTCATTTGCTTTCGATTCAAGAGCGTAAAGAAGGTCCACTGTTCCATTTTCAGGATCCGGCAATGGTCGTATATCCATATTCTCCGGATTGAAATGCCCTGTCTGAGCAATCTCCCTTGCCGAACGCTGAAGCGCCGTTTTGCTGAATAGCTCTCCCGGTTTAGTTCTTAACTCACGTCTTACTACATGTTCATAAAGACGATCATTACCTTCTATTATAACTTTATTGATTTTCGCCGGCATACCTTCGGTTACCCTTAGCTCAAGATCAATAGAGTCATTCTGCACATTCACCTCAACCGGGTCAATAGAGAAGAACAGATAACCCTCATCCATATAAAGAGTACCGATACCATCTTCATCTACATTGATACGATCGTTAAGAAGTTTCTGATTGTACACGTCTCCCGGCTGAAGACGAAGTACCTGCATAAGGATATCTGATGGATAAACCGTATTACCTACAAATTTGATATCTCTCACATAGTATTTATCACCCTCACCTATATTCAGGTAAACATTTACTGTTTTATCATCGTGAGCCCATACCGAATCACTTATGATCGTTGCGTCTCTATATCCAAGTTCATTATATTTATCAATAATAAGTTCCTTATCATTTTCAAATTCCTCTTTAATGAACTTTTTAGAGCGGAACAGATTAACAAGTTTACCTTTCTGGTTAGTCTTTTTCATAACCCTCTGGATCTTGTTATCCGACAACACTTCATTGCCCTCAATAGTGATATGATTAACTTTTACCTTTGCTTTTTTATCGATGTCAATATCTACGATTACATGATTCTCATTAGAAAGATCATCTATCTGCGATATGTTTACATCAGCATTAGGAAAACCTTTATCGTCAAAAAATCTTTTGATTAGTGTCTTTGCACGGTCAATCATATTAGGTGTAATCTGATTACCTTTTACTAATCCGAGCTGAATCTCAAGATCCTCTTTTTCTGATTTCTTTATTCCGTTGTAATTGATAGTGGAGATTCTCGGACGCTGCTTCAACGCAATGTTAAGCCATATCTCTTTGTTATAAATCTTCTCAACGCTTATCGAAACATCCGAAAAGAGACCCTGCCGCCAAAATCGTCTCACTGCGTTAGTGATATCATCTCCCGGGACTGTTATCTCCTGACCTACTGCAAGACCTGAAAAGCCTATCAATACATAGTCTTCATAATTTTGCACACCTGTCACAGAAATACCTGCTATAGAGTATTTCTTAGGAGTCATAGAATAATTAATCTTCGGATTGTAGATTGTGTCCTGAGGCGCACTCTCCTGAGCCATTACAGATAAGCATAAGCTCATAAAAAGAGTCAAAAGTAAGTATATTCTTTTTTGCATAACTTGGCAATATTCATTTCTATATATTCATTACAGCTGCTCACTTGTCTTACCAAAGCGTCTTTCACGCGCCTGATACTCACAAACTGCTTTATAAAGGCTCTCTTTATCAAAATCAGGCCAATACTGAGGAGTAAAATAAAACTCCGAATAAGCAGCCTGCCAAAGCATAAAGTTACTTATTCGCTCTTCCCCTCCTGTACGTATCAACAAATCCGGATCAGGAATAGTTTTAGTTGTCAGATAAGAAGATAACAATTCATCATTGATTTCTTCCTGCTTTATATTGCCTTGTTTAACATCTTCTGTGATTTTTTTTACTGCCTCAACAATTTCCCATCGTGAAGAGTAACTCAACGCCAGTACCAAAGTAACTCCGGTCGAAGCCGATGTATCTTCTATACACTTATCAAGTCTTTCTTTTACTTCTGCCGGCATACGTGATAAATCGCCTATGGCCTGAAGACGAACATTATTTTTTATAAGGTCCGGTGTCTCTCTTTCTATCGCCATTACAAGTAGTGCCATCAGAGCATCTACTTCCTCTTGCGGTCGATTCCAGTTTTCTGTCGAGAACGTGTATAGGGTCAGATATTTAATACCTATTTCAGAAGCAGCCTCTGTTACGGTCCGTACTGAGTCAACTCCGTACTTATGGCCATAGCTTCTGTCTTTCCCCTGTTGTTTCGCCCACCTGCCGTTACCGTCCATTATAATTGCTACATGAGCCGGTATCCGCGATGGATCTATTTTTTCTTTATACGACATAGATTCGTAGTTAATCTAAATTATTACACTTTATTCCATAAGCTCCAAACTCGTACGTTATGCCAAATGACAATGTCGAATACCAGTCTGTATTTTTCCATGCATCACTCTTTATTGTAAATGGATCCTCCACACCATCCGCTTTATCGGATATCATCTTTCCAAAAACCATTTTTACAGTTGCATTCCATCTGGGAGCAAACTTATATTTAATACCTGCGCCTATTGGCACAGATAGTGTCACTGCACTTTTTCCATCTCCGGTTACTACGCCTAAACCTGCTCCCGCACTAATAAACGGTGATAACCTTGATGTGTTTTTATAATCGTATCCCCAACCATAATTAAAGAAATTAAACTCAGCGCTAAATCCAAGCTGCCATAAACGACTGTTGAACTTATAGTGAGCATTGTCTGGAAATACATTCTTAAAATCTTTACTATCCCCTGTCAATCCGGCTGTAAGGAAATCACACACCCAGCTCCATCTCATATTTCGATGTTTTTTGAATGTTGCCTCAAAGTCAAACCCGGGACTGTAAAATAACTTTGAATTATTTATATCACCGTAGGCGGATGAGATACCCATACCGCCTCCGGCTTCATATTTATAATTTTGTGCAAAAGAAATATGTATAGTGAAACAAAACAGACATAATATTATTAACAGTTTATTCATAATTATTAAAGCGTTCTAATGATTATAATAATCTAAACGATTACTTACCGCTAAAATTATATCTGCATAAAATTTACTCAATCGGTCTGAATAATATTTTATTTAAACGTCCGTTCCACAATTCATTATATCTCATCTCATTAACCCCGTCAGACGTAGTTCCGCCCATTAGGTTAATATTAAATTCATCATCTACATATACAGACATAAACGATCTTGCGTTAAAGTCATCAGGAAGACTGATACCCTCTTCCGCTTTATTCCATGTGATACCCTTATTAACTGAGTAGTACACACTTTTCGAATATTCAATTTTGTCATTCTCAATGTACTCTCCACCTATCAGCAACCAGAATGTATTTAGATATCTTGGGTCTTGCTGATAAGATACAAGGTTCGCGCCCTGCATAGCTCTTACAGTTGAACTACCCATATCACCCCAGCCTTCTTTCTGATTGTACATCCATGAGTCTGAAGTCAGGTCTCCTGACTGAAGCTTACCACCAAATATTACTGACGTATATCTACCCGTAGACGGTGATGAGTAACTTGCTATTTCAGAATAACCCGATAGCGGGAAATTTGACTTAACAGCATCCTCTTTAACCCAGTCCGCACCATTATCTGAATATGCGTGGTAAACGACACCCGACTCTTCAACAAGCGCAAGTAGTCTGTTGTCAGTTTCCGAAACCGGAGCAGAACCAATAATATTTACGAATTTATAATTAGCAGCAACAGATGTCCATGACAAACCGTTTACAGAGCTGTAAAGTTCACCATCCTTTGACACTACATAAAACTTCCCTTTGAAAACATTAAGAGTTTTAATATCAGGAGTAACGTCTGTCAGTTCTGATTTAGTCCATTGCTTAAGGCTTTTATCTGATGTGTAAACAGAATAAGCACCTGCATTTTCTACCATCCACACTGCTGTATTTCCACAAACTGCAGATCTCTGATCAGAGATACTGCCCGGATTCAGCAACGGATAACCCATAAATTTCCAGTCTATTGAGTCACCAACCTGTTGGTGTACATTTACTTTCACCTCATAAAACTTTTTATTAATACCGTTACCGGCTATAACCTCCATCATCACAGGAGAAGTAAAGTCTATAGAGTCAGTAGATGAATAATCTTCGATCTTCTTATCGCCGGCCATATAAAGATTTACTTTATCAGGGCTTGAGAATGTGATTTCGGCAAGCAAGCTGCTTGTCACCATACCATACGGCAGTGAATCTGCGTTATAAATACGACCAATACCTACAAGAACTTCTTCAGATCCTATTTTGATTAATGTATCTCTTTCACCGTAGTTGTCGATTGTAAAGTGATAATTATTAATACTATCGCTACAATACGTCGCGTTATAAGGCAATTTGAATCCATAAACCAGAGCATCTGTATACCCCGTTGTATCATACGCCGTATTATTATCGTCACTGCAAGAAGCAGCAACCATTCCCATTATGGCAAAAGCCAAAGTATATAATTTTGTTATCTTCATTATTATTCAGAAGTAAATTAATAATTTATACTGTGCAAAAGTAAAAACATTTTTCGCTTTATAACAGCCCGTTTTTTATAAATATCGTTTTTAAGACATCTATTTATGCAAAAAGTATAGAAAAGTGCTTAATTATAGTGTGTAAGTTATAAAAAACGCCTTAACAATAACAATTTATGCATCTCTAAGCATCAATAGTTTGCATATTTCACTACCATCGATGTTCCTGATCTATAAAATGTATGCTTTTTTCCGCTTATTACCGGAGCTTCAACACCTGATTTTAGCAATACATCTCCCACTTCTACCCTGGCGTCGTCCCATAGAGAAAGTTTTAAAAAGCTATTAAGCAGACTCGCTCCGCCCTCGACCATCAGAGACTGCACTCCCCTGGCACTTAATTCACTCAAAACACTGCTTAATAAATTTTCATCAAAGCTGACAGTCACGTATGTCACTTTATCTGACACTGACACTCCACCTGCCATCTCAGTAAATATGATAGTCTCGGTATGTCCGTCAAACAACGACGAGCTATGCGGAACCCTCAACGTACGGTCTAATAAAACTCTTACCGGATTCTTCCCATCCCATTTTCTGACGTTAAGCCTTGGATTATCCAGAATCGCCGTATTTGTACCAACCATAATAGCATCATACTCGGCACGCATCTTATGCACCTCTATTGAGTTAATCGTATCAGATATTACGACCGGAGCTGCGTTATCGTCTTTTTTTCTATCAGCGTCAATATACCCGTCAGCGCTCTGCGCCCACTTCAGCGTGACATAAGGCCTTTTCAGTGTCTGCGCGTAAATAAAAGCTTTATTCAACTCCACACATTCATCCTCAAGCACACCTACCACAACCTCAGCGCCGGCATTTCTTATCATTTCAAGACCACGTCCTGACACTGCTGAAAACGGATCCTGCATTCCAACAACTACACGTGGTATCTGCTTCTCGATTATAAGCTTTGAGCATGGCGGTGTCTTACCCCAATGCGAGCAAGGTTCAAGAGTGACATAAATTGTACTTCTTTTCAACAGCTCTTCATCCTTAACCGAGTTTATAGCGTTTACCTCCGCGTGAGCTTCTCCGCATTTTCTATGAAAACCCTCTCCTATTATCTTTCCGTCGCACACAATCACCGCGCCCACCATAGGATTGGGAGAAGTAAACCCTTTCCCTTTTTTGGCAAGGCTAAGAGCCCGCGACATATAAACCTCATCTTTTGTCATAATATTTTTTATTAATCCTTTTCTCTATCTTTGCGTAAAACTTAATATTAGCTTAACGCTCAGAATAACTAAAGCATAAAGTATGAGAGATACGATAAACTATATCCGCCACACCCTTGAGGGTATTTACGACCCTGCCGAAATTGAAAATTTCATTACAATTATCTTTCAGGAAGTATGCGGATACAACAGAGCCGATCTGATACTTTGCAAAAATAATGAATTATCTCAACCGCTCGTAGCGCAAATCAGACGTTTAACCCTACGCCTGCGTGCTTGTGAGCCGATACAGTACATTACAGGGAAAGCATACTTCTTCAATCATTGTTTTAATGTAGCACCCGGCGTACTTATACCCCGTCCGGAAACAGAAGAGCTTGTAGATCTTATAATTAAAGAAAACCACAACAAGACAGGCAACCTTCTTGACATAGGCACAGGCTCCGGCTGCATATCAATATCTCTTGACAAAGCTCTCCCCGGGTTCTCCACTGAAGCATGGGATATATCCCCACAGGCGCTCTCTATAGCTTCGCAGAACGCAAAATTAATCAATGCCGAGGTTAATTTCAAATTAAGAGACGTATTAAACACCTCTGCTTCTGATATAGACAAGCGTTATGACATTATAGTAAGCAATCCTCCATATATATGCGACAGCGAAAAGACAGAGATGGACGACAATGTATTACAACACGAACCGCATATAGCGCTTTTTGTATCCGACTCAGATCCTCTGCTTTTTTACAGAAAGATAGCGGAGCTTGGCACCGAGTTGTTAAATAATGATGGAAAACTTTATTTTGAAATAAACAGAATGTTTGGCTCACAAACAAAGGATATGCTTGAGGCGTTAAATTATCGACAGGTATCAGTATTAAAAGATATGTACGGTAATGACAGAATGGTAAAGGCTATCCGGTAATTTTTTTTATTATGGATAATATTCAGACTGCACTACATAAAGCAGCGGCTTACTGTTCACGCTCAGAGCACTGCATATCAGAAATCGAAGAAAAACTTTCAGGATGGGGTATTGAACAAGACGACGCGCAAAAAATCATCAAACGGCTTATAAATGAGAAATTTATTGACCAGGAGAGATTTTGCCGCTTCTACATTAACGATAAGTATAAATACAATAAATGGGGTAAACTAAAAATCGCGTATTCTCTTAAAATGAAAAAGATTGACCGCGACATGATCTACAATTCTCTCGAAGATGTTATTGACTATGATCTGTACACAGAGAATCTGGAGAAAATGATGCGAGACAAGCTAAAATCAATTAAAGAGAAAAAATGGTTCGAAATTTCAGCCAAACTATACCGCTTTGCCGCATCCAGAGGTTTTGAAAACGATGATATATCTGCCTGTCTTTCTACTATTAAGAATGATATAAACCGGATATAACTACTTATGATAAATCTGCTTTTCCCCAACCTGTGCCATATATGCCACCGCCCTCTCGTAAAAGGCGAGAAAATATTATGCACAAGATGCAAAAGAGATTTACCACGCACCGACTTCCACCTGAAAGAGAATAATCCGGTTGAAATGAGACTGTTCGGCAAATGCGATTTCATAAAATGCACCAGCTTTTGTTACTATCGCAAAGGAGATTCATTTACAAAGCTAATTCACCAGTTTAAATACAACGGATTCACGGAAGTAGGCTACGGACTTGCCGGGATTTTCGCCCGCGAACTAATGGCTCACAACTGGCAAAACGGCATTGAAGCGATAGTCCCTGTCCCGCTGCATCCGTTTAAAAGATTCATGCGCGGATACGACCAAACGAAAATACTCGCCAACGCGATAGGAAAATCGTGGAACATCCCTGTCAGTAACGACATTATAAGAAAAACTAAATACAATACTACCCAAACAAAAAAATCACTGATTGACAGATATGAAAATAGCAAAGAATGCTACATAATCAATCCTAAAGCCAAAAACATACCCAAACATATACTTCTGGTCGACGACGTATTCACGTCCGGGTCTACGATAGAGAGCTGTATACATCTGTTTGACCATATTCCGCAGATGAAAATCAGCGTTCTTACTATTGGATTCGCAGAATAAAACAATATCTTTGTATTCGTTAAAAAATTTTACTAAAATACAGACTATAACCAGAAATATATTTTCAAAATGAAAACTTTAGACCGTTTAATCGCAGAAAAGCTATTGGCAATTAAAGCTGTTAAGTTGCAACCGGAAAACCCTTTTACATGGGCTTCAGGATGGAAATCTCCAATCTATTGCGATAACCGCAAAACATTGTCTTACCCTGATGTTCGCGCTCTTATCAAAGCCGGGCTTTGCAGCAAAGTAATTGAAAACTTCGGACAAGTTGACGCTGTTGCCGGAGTTGCAACCGGAGCTATCGCTCAGGGCGCTCTTGTAGCCGACGCGCTTGGTGTACCTTTCGTATACGTACGCTCTTCGCCGAAAGATCACGGTTTAGAAAATCTTATTGAAGGCGATCTTAGACCGGGTCAGAAAGTAGTAGTAATAGAAGATCTTATCTCAACAGGCGGAAGCAGCCTTAAAGCGGTCGAAGCTATTCGTCGTGACGGTTGTGAAGTTGTCGGTATGGTAGCTATCTTCTCTTACCTTTTCCCTATCGCTCAGGAGAAATTCAACGAAGCAAACGTAAAACTTATCACACTTAGCAACTATGACGCTGTCCTTGAAGAAGCTGTTGCTACCGATTATATAAAAGCTCACGATATGGAGACTCTTAAAGAGTGGAGAAAAGCTCCGTCTGAGTGGGATCCAAAAAAATAATTAATATATGACAACTTTTGAAAGTCAGGTAAAAACTATCAATGCTTCGCAAGAGAACGTATTCGGGAAATTTTCCGATATGAGCAATCTTGAAGCTATAAAAGACAGAATACCTCAAGACAAAGTTCAGGACTTCTCTTGCGATACAGACTCTGTACACTTCTCTGTTAATCCTATCGGAAAACTGGGAATACGCATCATAGAACGCGAACCATACAAAACTATTAAATTCGAATCCGAAGACTCTCCGATTAAGTTCAACGTCTGGATTCAGCTTATTGGTGTCTCAGCCAACGAAACGAAAGCTAAGATCACACTTAAAGCAGATATTAATATGTTTCTTAAACCTATGGTCTCAAAACCTCTACAGGAAGCTATCGACAAGATGGCAGACGCGATGACGCAGATGCCTTATTAATATTGATATTTAATTATGACAATCCGCATATAAACATAAGATTTATATGCGGATTTTTTTATTTCAGTTTTATTTCAGTTTTGCGTTATTACTTTGCTTCAGGATGAGTAAATAATAAACAAAAAACAAAACACTATGAATAAAAAACTTTTCTTAGCCGCGCTACCGGCACTTGCACTTTTTGCTTCTTGCGATAAAGACGACAATAAACAAATATCATACAACGAACTACCTGCGGTAGCACAACAGTTTATCAGCGCAAACTTTGATCCGGCTAAAATCTCAATTATAAATTTTGACAAAGACGACTCAGACAGAGATTACGAGATCAACTTCAGCGACGGAAGCTCTGTGAGCTTTGACCGCAATGGCAACTGGGAAGAAATATACGTGCCTACAGGAGTGAGCAGCACACTTATACCTGAGAAGATATATACATATGTAAGCGACAATCACCCCGACAATTTCATTGTAGAGATTGACAAAGACAAACACGACATAGAGATAGAACTAAACAACAGTCTTGACCTTGTATTTGACCTGCAACACAATTTCGTTCGTTACGACGATTAATCAGAATAACAACAAAGCCGGATAACGCAAAATATATATCATATTTTCGTTATCCGGCTTACTTATTTCTTAAGGCAGAAAAGACTCTTATTTGATAAGAGCATCTTTCCACTCCTCCTCTTTAAAACCTACCAGAACCACATCACCCGCCTCAACAATAGGGCGCTTCACAAGTTTACCATGCTGAGCCAAAAGGGCGATAAGCTCACTCTCGGGAGTCACTTTCACCTTATCCTTCATATTCATCTCTTTATATAAGACACCGCTCGTATTAAAAAATTTGCTGACCGGAAGACCACTTTTCTCAATCCAGCGGGTAAGTTCGGCCTCCGTAGGATTGTCTGTCACTATATCTCGCGAAACAACGGCTACACCATTAGCCTCAAGCCATTTTGCCGCTTTACGACATGTCCCGCACTTGGGATATTGCAAAAACTGTATCATATCATTATTATTTTAAAGTTTGTATAAAATCCTCTGCCATATTAACAGATTCAATTTTACCTACATCCATCATTCTAAAATCGTCTGCCACATATCCCGATACAAGATGCTCCTTCATCACGTCAAGATAAAGGTCTATTATCGAAAATCTATCGGGAAACTCGTTCATATATTTAAATATCTCGGGCGAAACAATCTGAATCCCCGAAAAAGCCAGCTCCCTCAGCCCCGTTCTTAAATCAAGATCAGCCGGCTTCGTCTCTCCACTCTTCTTATTAATCCACCCCTTTAGCCGTGAGCATTCGTCAAACAAGAGATATCTTGAGGTATTGCGTTCGCTAACTGAAAGCGTGGCCAACGCTTCCCTCTTATGGCTATCGTAAAACTCTCTCAAATCAAGGTTTGAGATAATATCCACATTATGTACAAGAAACGGCTTATCGTCAAAAAAAGCTTGTGCCTTACGCAATCCTCCTCCGGTCTCCAGCAACTGATCTTTTTCATAAGAAAACTCTATACGTATACCAAAAGAGTTATTCTCCTTCACAAAGTTTACAATCTGATCTGAAAAGTGATGTACATTAATAATTATATCATCAAACCCCGCCTTCTTCATCTTCACAATGAGATGCTCTATAAGCGGCCTTCCCGACACAGGCACCATAGCCTTGGGCATATTATCTGTAAGCGGTTTAAGCCGGGTGCCAAGACCCGCCGCAAATATCATAGCTTTCATAATCTATCAGGGCAAAAGAGTTTTTTCAATATTCTGCTCACGGTGTACAAGACGCACCTCTACACCAAATAACTTATTAATCCTCTCCGCCACCTTTTGAGCCGAATATACCGAACGGTGCTGACCGCCTGTGCACCCAAAAGAGATCATCAGGTTTGTAAAACCTCTGTCTTTATATCTTTCTACCGAAGCATCAACCAGATTAAACACGCTTTTCAAAAAGGAAGTAATCTCACCCTCCTCTTCAAGAAAATCTATCACCGGCTTATCAAGACCCGTCAGACTTTTATACCTTTCATATTTCCCGGGATTATTTACGGCCCTGCAGTCGAATACATATCCACCACCATTGCCGGAATCATCATTCGGGATCCCCTTCTTATATGAGAAGCTGTACACCTTAACGACAAGGGGCTTTTTAATCGCCACCTCCTTAAATTGTTTAAGTTCTGTCATACGTCTTAACACGTCAAATAAATAAGATTTATTATCGGGCTCCTGCTCAAGTATAGAGCGAAGATTTTCCATAGCGAAAGGAATGCTTTGCAAAAAATGAGGCTTTTTCTCAAAATAACCTCTGAATCCGTATGCACCGAGCACCTGCATAGTCCTGAAGAGCACAAATTTATTCAGAACCTTCATAAACTCATCTCTATCAACCTCAGTCAATGTGGTCAACTCCTCAAGATACACGTCTATAAGCTCCCTTCTCAGCTCCGGAGTAAAGTTCGCCTTTGCCTGCCACAAAAAAGAGGCTACATCATAATAAACCGGACCTCTCCTGCCACCCTGAAAATCTATAAAAAACGGCTCTCCGTCTTTTATCATGACATTGCGGCTCTGAAAGTCACGATACATAAACGTATTTGTATCATATTTTGTCAACTCCAATGCAAAACGGCTGAATTCATCTTCAAGTCTGTCCTCCTGAAAATCAAGTCCCGTAGGTTTAAGAAAACAGTATTTAAAATAATTCAAATCCCAAAGCACTGTACGTTCATTAAATTCCGGTTGAGGATAACAAACAGAGAAATCAAAATCCTTAGCCCCCTCAATCTGAAAATGGGCAAGTTTCCGCATTGTCTTTCTAAGCATCATTTTCTCCTGTTCACAAAAAACGCCTGTTTTTCTCCCCTCCGCAATGTAATCGAAAAGCAATTTATCGCCAAGATCCTCCTGTATATAATACATACCGTCTTCCGACTGTATAAACACTCGCGGCACAGGCAAACCATGCCCTGCAAAATGTGACGACATATAAAGGAATGCCTTATTTTCGTCTACAGATGTGCCCTGCACCCCGATTAGAGTACTTTTATCGCCTATAAGTCTAAAGTAAAAACGGTTTGAACCAGATGCGGCAAACTCGACAATCTCATGTGGCTCACTGCCTGTGAGCTGCTTATATAATTGCTTAAGAACACTCATTATAACTGAATATTGATTATGACTGGATTTTTGATTTGTGTGTATTACCAAATATAGATATAATTAATGCACTTACCCCAAAAGATGACAATTTTTCTATGAGATTATGCCGTAATAAAACCACGATAGAAAATATCCCAACTAAACCTATATGTGCAACGCCCGTTGCCGATATCGGCAACGGGCGTTCCCCTCTTTGGAATCCGTTGATTCCAAAGTCGGAATCAACGGTTGCACAAACGAGCAACGCGGGATTCATAAATACTATTGGTTGGGGAATTTTAGAATAAGGACAATACCGGACGGTTCATGGGGTAAGAATGGATCAAAAACTTAAACTTTAAAATGGAAGCCTAATTGTAAAATGTGAGGATGGATTGACACAAAAATGATCTAATTGTAAAA
>CAMTOT010000053.1 GCA_947074165.1 uncultured Bacteroidales bacterium | reverse complement strand
TCGGGCTCATAACCCGAAGGTCGTTGGTTCGAGTCCAGCTTCCGCAACTTTAAAGGATAAATAACGTCTATGTTATTTATCCTTTTTTATTATCTAAAAACAACTTAACGCATTCTGAATTGTTTCTAAAGCAGTGTTATTTTAATGTATATAATAACACGCAGATTAATAAATTTATAAAATAATGCGTTATGGAAGACTACAGCAAGATATTTACACTGCAAAAGAAGCTCTTTAACTCGGGACACACAAAAAACACAACCTGCAGAAAAGACTATCTTCTAAGACTGAAAAATCTACTTGAACATAACGAGGAACGTCTGTACGAAGCCATATATAAGGATTTCGGTAAATCTCCTTTTGATACTTTCAACACGGAACTAAGCATTATATATAAAGAGATTGATTATTATCTAAAAAATATAGGTCGGTTAAGCAAACCTAAAAAAGTTAAGACAAACCTGCTCAATCAGCCGGCTTCAAGCTATATATACACAGAGCCTTTAGGATGCGTGCTTATAATCGGAGCTTGGAACTACCCTTATCAACTATCACTGATGCCAGCCATAGCCGCATTAGCAGCTGGAAACACGTGCTTTATTAAGCCAAGCGAACAGACACCCAATACACTCAATCTACTGAAAGAGATTATAAATAACAATTTTCCAAAAGCTTATGTATATGTTATAGATGGCGGCGTAGAGGAGATAAGCGAAGTTCTTAAACTGCCGTTTGATAAAATATTCTTCACCGGGAGCCCCAAAATAGGTCGTGTCGTGTATGAAGCGGCAGCAAAAAACCTTATTCCGGTCACCCTTGAACTTGGCGGCAAATCGCCTGTCATAGTTACAAAATCAGCCAATCTTGAAAGTGCGGCGAGGCGTATAATATGGGGAAAATTCCTCAATGCCGGTCAGACTTGCATAGCTCCCGATTATGTACTTGCTGAAAAGAGCATAAAACAACATCTCATACGTTTGTTTAAGCAAAATCTGATTGAATTTGGATATAAAGAGGGAGCAGATTGTTATACACGAATAATAAACAAACGAAACTTTGACCGGATTAAGACTCTTATCAATCCTGACAAGGTGTGTTACGGAGGAGAGACAAACGAAAAACATTTATACATATCTCCTACTCTGCTTGATAATGTAACATGGCAAGACCCGGTAATGCAGGAAGAGATATTTGGTCCTGTATTGCCTATTATATCATTCTCTGATTATAGCGAAGAGATTAATAAATTATCTCGTCTTGAAAAACCTCTCGCGGCTTATCTTTTTACAAAAGATGAGTCTGAAAAAGATCTTTTCCTAAATAAATTATCTTTTGGTGGTGGGTGCATTAATGATACAGTAATGCATATCTCGAATGAAAATCTACCCTTCGGAGGTGTCGGCAATTCCGGCATAGGTAGCTATCACGGTGACGCTGGTTTTGCCACTTTCTCTCATGCTAAGTCTATTTTAGACAAAAAAGGGATTATTGAGCCCGATCTTAAATATCCGCCTTACAATGAAGATAAGTTCAGATGGCTGAAACTTATTCTAAAATGATAATAAAAAAGGGGAAACAGTATCAATCCACCTGCAAAACAGATATTTGGGCTTTCTAAAATATATTTGAAAAAATAATTCTATTTATATTTTTATTAATTTTGTGAATATTTACTAATCACATTGCCATATCTATATACAACAATGAAGAAGATTGTTGCCAGAATAAATATTCCAGATTAATGAGAAAATCAAAATTATTGCCGATAATATTATTTTTATCATCACACATTGCAACTTTCGGAGTACCGGCAAAACCAACTCCTATTATAATTACACAACCTGACGGTTCGGAGCTGACTGTCTATCTGCGGGGTGATGAGAATCATCACTTTTATATCACTCAAGACGGTTATCTTATTAATCAGGACAGCCTTGGTTTTTACTGCTACGCGACTACCGTCAACTCTAACACGATAGTTTCATCAATAAGAGCAAACGACATCACAGATCGTACTGAAGCTGAAATAAGCTACATATCTCAAATAGATAAAGAAGCACAGTTTAATCAGCTTTCAAATTTACGCAACTCTAAAATAGCGGCAAGACAGTCAGCTGCCAGAATGCACGCGGCTTCAACAAAAACTCAGAAATCAGGCTCGCTTAGCACAGGCACAAGAAAAGGTCTTGTCATACTGGTAGAATATCAGGATGTGAAGTTCCATAGCAGCGACCCTTATACTGATTTCGAACGAATGATGAATCTCGAAGGATATAATGAGAATGGAGCATCGGGAAGTGCAAGAGATTATTATATGCAAACTTCAAATGGCGCGTTTACGCCTCACTTTGATGTATACGGGCCTATCACTCTAAAATATAACATGAGCTACTATGGCTCTAATATAAACGGGGATGACACAAAGCCTGAGGAAATGGTTATTGAGGCATGTGAGCAGCTAAACAGTACGATAGACTTCTCTGAATATGATCTTGATGAAGACGGATATATTGACAATATCTTTATCTTCTACGCAGGATATGGAGAAGCCGATGGAGGGCCGAAAAGCAGTATATGGCCACATGCATGGAAAGTGCTTGACGTGGCTGGAAAAAACTTAAAATTCGACGGAAAAACGCTCAATGGATACGCTTGCAGCAATGAGCTTTCCGGTGGTAGCGGATACCAAATGGTGGGGATAGGCACATTCTGTCATGAGTTTGGGCATGTACTTGGGCTGCCCGATATGTACGCCACAAGTTATTCGACTGCCTTTACTCCGGGCTATTGGGAAATTATGGATGTCGGTTCTTACAATGGTAACGGAAAGGTTCCGCCTAATATGTCTGTATATAGCAGATATGCTTTAGGCTGGATTGAACCGAAGGAAATAAACCTCACTGATACTACGTTTGTTCTGAAAAGTATAGACCACAACGAAGCCTATATTATCAATACGGAAAATGAGAATGAATATTTTCTGTTTGAAAACAGACAGCAATCAGGCTGGGATACACACATACCATATCACGGGATGCTCATATGGCATATTGATTACGACGAGGCTTCCTGGTATAAAAACACGGTAAACAACACTGCTTCACATCAACGTATTGATATAGAGGAGGCCGACAATATACGAACAGAGAGCTCAGTAAGAGGAGATTGTTTTCCCGGCATGTCAAACATCACAAGTTTTACGGATTATACTTTACCGGGTATGAAGTCATGGAGCGGACGTGAACAGAACAAGCCTATAACAAATATTAAAGAGCAAAACGGCATCATATATTTCAATGCATTACCTCAACATACATCGCTGGAGAACGTCTTTGACAATGTAGAGATAAGCACAAAAAAGAACTTATTATGCATAGAAAACGGAAATGATAAAAATATATACATCAACATATTTAGCACGGTAGGAGAAGTAATAACTTCGTTTGAAGTTGCTAAAGGCGAATCAACAATGGTTAAACTCAATGCCGGTATTTATATTGTGAAAAGCAATAATAAGACGAGAAAGGTAATTATAAGGCAATAAAAAAAAGAGCAGAATAATTTAAAAATTTTATTCTGCTTCTTTTTTTTTATTTTGAGAATCTCTGACTAAGAGTTTCAATCATATCTTTAGTCATAGACTGCATATCATATTCAGGAGACCATCCCCATTCTTCTCTCGCGCAAGAGTCATCCATTTTATCAGGCCAAGAGTCAGCTATAGCCTGACGAACAGAGTCAAACTCATAACGCATTTTAAAATCAGGTATAAATTTCAATATCTCATTACGCAGCATCTCCGGGTCAAAACTCATAGACGCGATATTAAACGCATTGCGATGTACAAGTTTTGAAGGGTCTGCATTCATCAAATCAATACATGCTTTGATAGCATCCGGCATATACATCATATCCATGAAAGTGCCTGCCTGTATAGGACAAACAAACTCCTCACCTTTTACGGCAGAATAGAAAATATCTACAGCATAGTCCGTAGTACCGCCGCCTGGTAGAGTAACGTTAGATATTAGCCCCGGGAAACGTACAGCTCTTGTATCTACGCCATATTTAGTGAAATAATAGTCGCTAAGAAGCTCTGTAGCCACCTTTGTTACGCCATACATAGTCTTAGGGCGCTGTATAGTATCCTGTGGAGTATTCTCTTTAGGAGTATTAGGACCGAAAGCTCCAATTGAACTCGGAGTAAACACAGCGCATTTTTTATCACGCGCTATCTCAAGAATATTAATAAGACCATTCATCTGGATGTCCCAGGCAAGAAGAGGTTTTGCTTCAGCTACGGCAGAAAGCAGAGCCGCAAGATTATATATAGTGTCGATCTCATACTTATCTACTATTTGAGCCAGCTGCTCTGCATTTGTCACATCCGCTATTTCGCAGGGACCGCTTGTAAGTAGATCACCGTGAGGCTCCGCACCTTTAATATACCCCGCCACAATATTACCATCCGGTATCTGTCTACGCAATTCCAAGGTCAACTCAGAACCAATCTGTCCGGTTGAGCCAATGACTAATACATTTTTCATTATCCTGTATGCTCTTTTTAATTTGTTTTGCGATTTTTAAACTATTCGCTCTTAGGTATTGTTAGAGATTATAAAACAAAAGGAGACCCTCTATTTTATCTATCTCCGATAACAGCATTTTTCTAAATTTTAATGTAAAGATATAGGTTTAAAGCGTACAGGAGACTCATTTTCCACTTAATTTTTGCATAAAAATGAAAAAAAAGTCACAAATTTGTATGGTACTTAAAACAATAAAAAACTCATTAAAAACAGTTTGTTTTAATAGTTTAAAAACTTGTATTTATTTAAAAGCAAACACTGTTTTTTACCAATAAAATATAACAAATATGTACGGTGAATTTAAAAATTATTTATCGGCTGAATTGAAAAATATCGAGGAAGCGGGTCTGTATAAAAACGAAAGAATTATTGTTTCGCCTCAGTCGGCAGAGATTGAACTTGCCGGAGGAGATAAAGTTCTTAACTTTTGCGCCAACAACTATCTTGGATTGTCAAACCATCCGCGTGTAATTGAAGCCGCTAAAAAAGCTATGGACGAAAGAGGCTACGGTATGTCATCCGTACGTTTTATTTGCGGAACTCAGGATCTTCATAAAGAACTTGAACAAGCTATCTCCGAATATTTCCGTACTGAAGATACTATTCTTTATGCTGCTTGCTTTGACGCAAACGGAGGTGTGTTTGAACCACTTCTAACCGAGCAGGACGCTATCATCTCAGATGCACTTAATCATGCTTCTATCATTGACGGCGTACGTCTTTGTAAAGCTAAACGCTATCGCTACGCCAACGCAAATATGGTAGAACTTGAGGAAGCTCTTCAGAAAGCTCAGGAACAAAGATTCCGTATTATCGTTACAGACGGCGTGTTCTCTATGGACGGCAATGTAGCTCCTATGGATCAGATATGCCAGCTTGCCGAAAAATACGATGCTATGATTATGGTAGATGAAAGCCACTCTGCCGGTGTCGTTGGTGAAACAGGTCGCGGAGTAAGTGAATTATTTGATATTTACGGTAAGGTTGATATCTATACAGGCACACTCGGGAAAGCGTTTGGCGGCGCTCTTGGCGGATTTACTACAGGTCGCAAAGAGATTATTGATATGCTAAGACAGCGTTCACGCCCTTATCTTTTCTCAAACTCAGTGCCTCCTATGATATTGGGAGCAAGTCTTGAGGTATTTAAAATGCTGAACGAGAGTGATGAGATACATACTAAACAGCAGGAAAATGTAAAATATTTCCGCGATAAGATGATTGCAGCCGGTTTTGATATCAAGCCGACACAGTCTGCGATTTGCGCGGTTATGCTTTATGATGCCAAGCTATCACAGGATTTTGCTACACTTATGGCCAAAGAGGGAATCTATGTAACCGGATTTTACTATCCTGTCGTACCTAAAGGGGAAGCAAGAATACGTGTTCAGCTTTCTGCCGCTCATGAAAGAGAGCATCTTGATAAAGCAATCAACGCGTTTATCAAAGTTGGCAAAGAGCTAAATGTCATAAAATAATAACCAGATTCTGAAATAAACTTATTAAAAAAGGCGACTCCTGAAGGGTTGCCTTTTTTTGTATATCTTTGCAACCATTGATTAAGCCCTATCTCTTTAAACAATTATGGCAAAAACGAAAAGCGTCTTTTTCTGCAGTAACTGCGGCAACGAATCTCCAAAATGGCAGGGCAAATGTCCGGCTTGCGGCGAGTGGAATACATTTGTAGAGGAGGTGGTATCTAAAACCTCCGCTCCTAAGGCTACATACAACAATATGGCTGCTCCAAAAGCTAAACCTCAGCTACTGAAGGATATTGAGATTGCCGAAGAGCCGCGTATCGATATGACCAATAATGAGCTCAACCGCGTATTGGGAGGTGGACTCGTGCCAGGCTCCATTGTACTTATAGGGGGAGATCCCGGCATTGGCAAGTCCACGCTCGTTCTTCAGACTGTATTGCAGCTCAAAGATAAGGTGACGCTTTATGTATCGGGTGAGGAAAGTTCTAAGCAGCTAAAGCTCAGAGCCGAACGACTGGGCTATGACAATCCGCAATGTCTTGTGGTATGCGAAACGTCGCTTGAAGAGATTTTCGTCCATACAGCCAATGTAAAACCTGACCTGCTTATTATTGACTCCATACAGACCATTGCTACTGACGCTATTGAATCATCGCCGGGCAGCGTGGGACAAGTAAGAGAATGTGCCTCACGAATTCTTAAATTTGCAAAAGAGACAGCCACGCCTGTACTGCTTATCGGCCATATCAATAAGGAAGGTAGCATAGCAGGCCCTAAAGTACTTGAGCATATTGTAGATACAGTACTTCAGTTTGAAGGCGACCAGCAGTATATGTATAGGATATTGCGCTCTATAAAAAACCGATTCGGAAGCACTTCCGAACTTGGTATATTCGAGATGCAGCAAACCGGGCTACGCGAGGTAAGTAATCCTTCAGAACTGCTTCTGTCTAAAAATCATGAAGGATTGAGCGGTATTGCTATCTCTGCTGCTATAGAGGGAGGGCGACCATTTCTTATCGAGACTCAGGGACTTGTCAGTACGGCTGCATACGGCACTCCAATGCGCTCCGCTACTGGTTTTGATATACGCCGCATGAATATGCTTCTTGCCGTACTTGAGAAGCGTGTTGGCTTTAAACTTGCCCAAAAAGATGTTTTCCTTAATATAGCGGGAGGACTTAAAGTAAACGATCCGGCAATGGATCTTGCGGTCATAAGCTCTATACTATCGTCAAATATGGACCTTGCCATAGATATGGATTGTGCCATGGCCGGAGAAGTGGGACTATCGGGGGAGATCCGCCCAGTGAGCCGCATTGACCAGAGGATACTTGAGGCAGAGAAGTTGGGATTTAAAAAGATCATCATCCCTGAAATCAATCTGAAAGGATTGGAGACAAAAAAACTATCTATCAAGATTGTACCGGTCAGAAAAGTAGAAGAGGCATTTAGAGAACTCTTCGGATAATAGATTTTGAAAATATGATAAAAGAGATACAGACAAGAGTTTCGCCTAAAGAAGCATCTTCAGAGCCGGAACTAATAAAAGCGGTAGCGCGTGCCAACGCGATTGACCCGAAAGCAATTAAAGCAATACGTATATTAAAGCGCTCTATTGACGCCAGACAGAGAAATATTCTGGTAAATCTAAAACTTAAGGTGTATATCGATGAGATACCTTATGATGATCCGTTTATTTCTATTAATTATAAAACACTGCCCGATGACGCTAAAACGGTTGTAATAGTGGGAGCAGGACCTGCGGGACTTTTCGCGGCGCTTAGGGCCGTTGAGATGGGTGCTCGCCCTATTGTACTTGAAAGAGGTAAAAACGTAAGAGACAGAAAGAAAGATCTTGCGATGATAAGCCGTGAACATATAGTTGATCCGGATTCAAACTACAGCTTTGGAGAAGGCGGAGCAGGTGCATATTCCGACGGAAAACTTTATACTAGAAGTAAAAAGCGCGGTAATGTAGACCGTATTCTTAATATTTTCTGCCAGCACGGCGCTAATGCGGATATTCTGGCGGATGCACATCCACATATAGGCACGGATAAACTACCAGCGGTAATTGAAAATATGAGAGAGAAAATTATCGCATGCGGCGGAAAAGTTCTTTTTCAGACAAAGATGACAGATATCATTCTTGAAGAAGGTGGGGTAAAAGGTGTTATTGCAGAGTCAGGAGAGAAGTTTTACGGACCCGTTGTACTTGCTACAGGCCATTCAGCCCGCGATGTATATCATCTGCTAAACAACAAGAATATTGCGATAGAACCCAAAGGTATAGCCGTAGGAGTACGTCTTGAGCATCCTCAGCATCTTATAGATCAAATACAATATCACTCTAAAGATGGACGTGGCAGCTACCTGCCGGCTGCAGAATATAGCTTTGTCACTCAGGTAGACGGTCGCGGTGTATATTCATTCTGCATGTGTCCCGGAGGTGTAGTAGTGCCTGCCGCAAGCGATAAAAAACAGATTGTCGTAAACGGCATGTCATCATCTTCCCGCGGTTCGCGTTGGGCAAACTCAGGTATGGTTGTCGAGATTCATCCTGAGGATTTACCGGATTATGCAGAACATGGTAATCTGTGTATGATGAAGTTCCAGGAAGATATGGAATATCAGTGTTACATAAACGGTAATTCTAAACAGACTGCTCCGGCTCAGCGTATGATGGATTTTATTAATAAGAAAATGTCATCTTCACTTCCTGACAGTTCATACGCGCCCGGACTTGTATCATCTCCGCTTCATTTCTGGATGCCTGATTTTATCACGAAACGTCTTGCGGAAGGATTTAAAGAGTTTGGACGCAAAGCCAAAGGCTTTATGACAAACGAGGCTCTTATGATAGGTGTTGAGACACGCACATCTGCACCGGTCCGTATTCCGAGAGACAAAGAAACTCTACAGCACGTGTCTATAAAAGGACTATATCCATGTGGTGAAGGAGCCGGATTTGCAGGAGGCATTGTATCGGCGGCTATCGATGGCGAAAGATGCGCAGAAGAAGCTGTAAACCAGCTCGGCAAACAATAAAAATATTATCATTAATTGCAAAAAATATCCCCGATGAAAGATCTTCATCGGGGATAAATATTTTATATAGGATAACTTCAGAAGATTACTCTTCATCCTCATCTACTTCCTGCATATTGTGATATACACTCTGTACATCCTCATCATCTTCAAACTTCTCAAGCATTTTATTGATAGCCGCGCGCTGCTCTGCATTAAGCTCTTTAAGCTCTGTAGGGATACGCTCAAACTCTGCACTGATTAGTTCAAAGCCATTCTCTTCAAGATATTTTTGAATCTCTGCATAAGACTCATAAGCACCGTATAGAGTAACTTCACCTTCTTCAGCTACAATCTCATCAACACCGAAATCGATAAGTTCAAGTTCAAGTTCATCAAGATCAACACCCTCTTTTTCTTTCACTTTAAATACCGATTTATGATCGAACATAAAGCTAAGTGAGCCAGATGTACCAAGAGAACCGCCTGCTTTATTGAAGTAGCTTCTCACGTTGGCAACCGTACGTGTATTATTGTCTGTAGCTGTCTCTACAACAACTGCGATACCAAAAGGTCCATATCCTTCATATACAATCTCTTTATAGTCTGAAGCATCTTTAGCAGTCGCTTTTTTGATAGCTCTCTCGATAGTATCTTTAGGCATATTCGCCGCTTTAGCATTTTGAAGCAAAGCGCGAAGACGGTTATTTGCTGTTGGGTCTGGACCGCCCGCTTTTACACTGATAGTGATTTCCTTACCAATTTTAGTAAATGTTCGGGACATATTTCCCCAACGTTTCATTTTTCTGGCTTTACGGTATTCAAACGCTCTTCCCATATTATGTTATTATTATTGTATTTTGTTATAAAATTTAATTATCTCAATGTTGCATTAAATTTAGTTTCAAAGCTCTTAATCAAACGGCTCATTAGATTGTCAATCTGTTTGTCATTAAGTGTCTTTGTCTCATCCTGCAGTTTAAAGCTAACAGCGTAAGATTTTTTACCTGCCGGTAGGTTTTTACCCTCATAAACGTCAAAAAGAGTCACCTCTTTAAGTATCTTTTTATCTACGTCGAAGGCAGCCGCTTCAATCTCCTCAAACAATACAGATTTATCAAGAAGAAGAGCAAGGTCACGCTTAACAGGAGGGAATTTAGAAATTTCAGCGTAAGTAAGTTTAGCTTTAACTGCTTCTTTTACAAGAGCATTCCAGTTGAATTCTGCAAAATAAACATCCTGTTCGATATCAAACTTAGAAAGTATCTTTTTACTTACTATACCAAGCGTACCTATATGTTTTTTGTTTGGCAACGCTATATTAATAGCAACCGAGTATATATCAGAGTTGCTGAACTGCTGCATTTTAAGAGATCTCACATCAATCCCAAGACGAGAAAGAACATTCTCTACTACAGCTTTAAGCTCGTATACTGATGATTTTTCATCTGCATGCGCCCAGCTTCCCTGCACACGATTACCTGTAATCCACAATCCGATTTTTCCTTCCTCAGAATATCCTGAAAGTACTTTTTCTTCATTCTTTTTAGAAGCGTCAAAATACTGACAGTTTCCAAACTCAAAGAAACGTAGATCTGTAGAACGGTGGTTAATATTTCTCGCTATGCTCTGAAGACCGCCGAATAGCAATGTCTGACGCATCACGTTAAGCTCAAGGCTCAACGGATTGATAAGGCGTACGCATTTATCAAGAGGATAAGTTGTCAGCTCTGCATAGAATGCCTCAGCTGTAAGTGAGTTATTAAGTATCTCATTAAATCCTTCTCCTACAAGCTGCTCAGAGATAAGCTGCTGCATCTTATGGCTATCGTCAGTAATTGTTTTATATGACAGATTTGATTTCACGCTTTCGCTGAACTCAATATTGTTATATCCATAAATACGAAGAAGGTCTTCGATAATATCTACATCACGCAATACATCAACACGGTATGTAGGCACTTTCACTACAAGCCCTGTTTCTGTCTCGCTTACAATCTCCATTTCAAGAGATTTCAAAATATTAAGAACATCCTCTTTAGGTATATCATTACCAATAAGAGAATTAATTTTAGCAAATTCAATAGCTACTTCTGCTCTTTCGATAGGCGCAGGATAAAGGTCAATAATATCTCCTGTAATATGTCCGCCGGCAATCTCTTTAATCATATTAGCCGCGCGCTTAAGCACATATATTGTATTGTTTGGATCAGCTCCGCGCTCAAAACGGAACGACGAATCTGTATTAAGACCATGACGACGAGCAGCTTTACGTACCCATGTAGGATTAAAATAAGCCGACTCAAGAAATATATCTACCGTAGACTCTGTTGTACCCGAATCAAGACCGCCAAATACACCAGCGATACACATTGGCTCTTCAGCATTGCATATCATTAGATCGTTGGCATGAAGTGTGCGCTCCACCTCATCAAGAGTAGTAAATTTGGTACCTGCTTCACAGGTTTTCACTATTACTTTACCACCTTTAATCTTAGCAGCGTCAAACGCGTGAAGCGGATGACCTGTCTCATGAAGAATATAGTTAGTAATATCGACTACATTATTAATTGCTCTTACGCCGATTGCCTCAAGACGATTACGAAGCCATTCAGGACTCTCCCCTACTTTCACTCCTTTGATAGTAACACCGCAGTAACGTGGCGCTGCTTCAAAATTTTCAACTTCGACTGTAATTCCACCGGTATAGTCATCTACAGAAAAAGCGTCAACCGAAGGTTTTACAAGCTCAACGCTCTGTCTCTGCTGTTTCAGATAAGCCGCAAGGTCGCGTGCTACTCCAAAATGAGAAGCCGCATCTACACGGTTTGGCGTGATATCGACCTCTAGTATATAATCACTTTTTATATTATAGTACTCTTTAGCAGGCATACCTACCGGAGCATCTTCAGGAAGTACAATGATACCCTCATGAGAATTGCCAAGACCTATTTCGTCTTCAGCGCAAATCATACCAAACGACTCTTCTCCTCTTATCTTAGATTTTTTTATCTGGAATGAATCTTCACCGTCATAAAGAGTAGTGCCAACGGTAGCTACAACAACTTTCTGTCCCGCAGCTACATTTGCGGCACCACAAACAATCTGTGTCGCCACGCCATCACCAAGATCGCAGGTTGTGACATGTAAATGATCTGAATTCGGATGGTCTGTACATGTAAGCACTTTACCAATTACCAAGCCTTCCAGTCCACCTTTAATAGTCTGAACCTCCTCTATCGAACCGGTCTCAAGACCAATGGATGTAAGGGCTGCGGATACCTCTTCTGCATTAAGGTTGAAATTCAAATAATCCTTAAGCCAATTGTATGAAATATTCATATATTATTTTTGTTTGTG
>CAMTOT010000052.1 GCA_947074165.1 uncultured Bacteroidales bacterium | reverse complement strand
TTTCTGATATGCAAAATGTTTCTCTTCATTATCACCAGTGGATAATTCAGTTTCACTATACATAAATTCATTAAGATGAAATATACTTCCCTTATATAAAAATTCCAAAACGACTGGACCCGGGAGCGCCAAGCGGACAAGGTTATATCTCAACAATGAAATTGTCTGTTGGTACTGTTGATGTGAAAGACCTTGATGATGTGACAGAGGTTATCGTATCGTATGACAGATGTGAGAAGAATGATGCTTATATCGGACAGATTAATATGCTGACCGTATCTTCATTTTGCGGTCTTAACGGCGCGCTATGGGGGTATGATCTGGCAAAGCATGATGATATTGCGTCAGAGTCTATTAAGCCGATTTATATACAGAAGCAGCCGGAAGGATATCCTGCTCCCGATGTGCCTGTTTTTGACGTCAAACCACTTCTTGAGGCTACCGAAAGATTGTTCGGACGAGAAAGCAAACGGAGATTTCCTCCGATGCCCGGCTCGCATATTATATGTGCCAATAAAGATTATACAGCACGCGGACCGCTGTGGATATGGTCTGCGATAGGTATTGCCATACTGAAAGACAGGAGCAAGGGTTCTTCATTATTTGTGGAGGATGCCAATGTATTTGGCAATGCAGACACGACGGAAGAGGAGGTTAAGGCGTTTCTTGATAGTACTCTGCGTAAGGTTACAAATAGTATTGTGCTTTGTGGTCAGGATCAGTCGGTCATATATGATAAAATATTTGTAGGGTATAAATATATGTTTGTAAAAGAAGGGCAGGTTGGTTGTGCTCTTACATGTGCGCCGTATGTTTACCTTGCTCAAAACGCTATACCAAATGGAATGATGCCGTCTGAGTTGACAGAGTTGACTATAACTGAGTGGGAGGAGAAACTGGGACTGGAATCATTATGATAAACAACTAAGTATTAATCTAAAAAATGAAGTTATGGAAGATTTAAAAGGTACGAGATATCCAGTCTTCGGATTTGTAACAGGAGGTGCAGGTGCATTTAATGATGGTATACCTCCACAGCCGTATGAGACTTTCGCTTATGATCTGGCATTGTATGAAGGCAAAATTGAGAACTTTAATGTAGTTCCGTATACATCTGTGTTACCTCCGGAAATAAGAGGGAATCTGGTGACTGTAACAGAAAAGATGAATCAGCGTTTTCCGGATGTTCCTTTCAGACCGGAAATTGTGGATCGCTTTAAGCATGGAGCAGTATTGGAGGTTATTATGGCAGGTACGGGAGCTAACTATTCAGAGCATAAAGCTATAGCTACAGGAGTGGGTATAGTGTGGGCTAAAAAGGATGGTGTGTTTATTGGTGGATTTGCCGCGGAATATGTTCAGTTTTATGATTCAATAATTGATGACGAAATAGCCGGCGCTGAAGCCAGAATGTGGCTTAATAAGTCATTGAATCATGAGTTGTCAATGAGAGGTCTGGAGCAGGACGGCGAGAAAGAGCTATATCATAATTTTATAAATATAACTCCTGATAATCCATTCGCATATTGTCTTACGGCAATAGGATTTCTGAATTTTGCTTATGCTCCATTAGCAAAGTAAACGATTATGAGTGATTCTTCAAAAAAACTGGGATTAGGCGGACTAATAGCAATAGTCTTTGGCTCCATCATAGGGGGAGGTGTTTTTAATATCTCTCAAAACATGGCTGCCGACGCAGGGCTTGGCGCTGTACTTATTTCTTGGGTTATTTCAGGAGTCGGAATATTGTTTTTGGTTCTTAACTTTAAGATCCTTTCTGACGTAAGGCCTGATCTCAACGCCGGCATTTATCAGTATGCCAAGGAGGGATATGGTGATTATGTCGGTTTTAATATCGCCTGGGGATATTGGTTATGCGCGGCGTCGGGTAATATAGCCTTTGCCGTGATGCTTAATGATTCATTCGGCCATTTCTTCCCGATTTTATTGAAACATGGGTGGCAGACAATTATATTTGGCTCAGCTTTTATATGGCTTATGTATTTTATAGTGGCAAAAGGTGTGAAATCGGCTGCCGCTCTTAATACAATTGTCACTATTGTCAAATTTGCGGCACTTGTTCTTATTGTGGCAATCTTAGTTATATTCTTTAAGTTTAAAGATCTTTCTTTCGATTTCTGGGGTAAGGTAAATGATCTCGGTTCGATTGGCACTCAGGTAAAGAGTACTATGCTTGTGACTCTATGGTGCTTTATCGGAGTAGAGGGTGCTGTCGTTATGTCTGCAAGAGCCAAAAAAAGTAGTGATGTGGGGAAAGCCGGTGTGATAGGCTTTTTGTTGTCATTGCTGCTTTACGCTATGGTAAGTATTCTCTCTTTTGGTATAATGAGTCAGCCGGAGTTGTCTAAGCTTGATGATCCGTCTGTAGCTGCTGTGCTAAGAGCTGCTGTGGGTGATTGGGCATATACCTTTGTGGTGTTAAGTGTGATTGTATCTGTGTGTGGAGGATGGATTGCATGGACTATAATATGTGCCCAGGTGCCATATACCGCATCACAGGTAAAGATACTGCCTAAACGTTTTCAGAAAGAAAACAGTAAAGGCACTCCTATATACGCGCTTTTGATATCAACTATAATCATGCAGGTTTTTATGGTTCTTGTTGTGACTGCTAAATCAGTATATATGGCGGCTATTGATATAACGGGGGTTATGATTCTGCCTTCTTATCTGTTTTGCGGATTATATCTTTTTAAAGCTTCCTTTAAAAAAGGGGAATTAACAGATGCCAAACAGGGTAAGATGGGGTATTATCGTATTGTAAGTGTAATATCATCTCTGTATTGCTTGTGGCTGCTTTACGCCGGCGGATTGCTTCTGTTCTTAATTACATCTATACTTTACTTGTGCGGTGTATACTTTTTTATCAAGGCAAGAAAGCAAAATATGCAGAAAGGCGAACATGTGTTTACTGGTCCGGAAAAGATACTGGGAATTGTTATTGCCGGTTGCTCTGTTGTTTCTCTGATACTTATTATCATTGGTAAGGCCGGGCTTTAAAACTTTGTATATATATTAAAACGACAAAAGAGAAGAATCATATTTAAATGTATCTTCTCTTTTGTCGTTTTAATATATCTATATGAGTCTGAAAGTCATGCGGTGATATTTGCATGGACCAAACTCCTTGATAGCCTCTCTGTGAGATTTGGCAGGATAGCCTTTGTTGCTGTCCCAATTGTACATAGGGAACTCATTGTGTATGTTCATCATATAGTCGTCTCGGTATGTTTTAGCAAGAACCGAGGCAGCTGCTATTGATAACATTTTACCGTCACCCTTTACTATTGTGGTATGAGGTATGTTTTCAAACGGTTTGAATCTGTTGCCGTCTATGAGCAGGTGTTGTGGTCGTATCAGCAGACTCTCTACAGCCCGGTGCATTGCCAGAAAAGATGCCTGAAGTATGTTTATTTCATCTATCTCTTTTTCTGTTACAATGCCTATTCCCCATGCTATGGCGTTCTCTTCTATAAGCGGACGGAGTTCGTATCTTTTCTTTTCTGTGAGTTTCTTTGAATCATTGAGTTGTTCGCATACAAAATTCTCAGGAAGAATCACTGCCGCAGCAAATACCGGTCCTGCAAGGCATCCACGTCCGGCTTCGTCACAACCGGCTTCTATGACACCTTTGTTGAGGTAAGGAAGTAGCATAACTGAGTTTTTATTAAGTGAAGCGAATTTCAAGATTTAGTTTAAAAAGCCACTGACCATCTTCTTTCTCTATCTGACCAAACTTGCTTTTATCTTCATTGGCAATACATAATCTTGTATTGTTGAAAAGGAATTTCTCCATAAGTTCCTTGTCTGTTGGATCATAAAAAATCATGTCTCCGTTTTTATCTATATAAAAGAAACCGTGATTATATCCGTTCCCTCTCCATGTCTTGGTCGGCTTCATGCCACATGCGCAAGCGTAAAGAAACTGGCGAATTTTAAATTCGTAGATTCGGCTTTTCTCAATCAGATCAGACTTTACTTTAAACATATTGATTTCATTAAGCTCTTCAGTAAGATCTTTTATGGTTACCTTCTCACCTGTGTAAAAGTTTTTTATCATCTCTGCAAGAATCTTAGGCATTTGCATGTCGATTAGCATAAGCCCTGATAAGAAAAACTTTCCTTCAATAGTGCGATATTTTAGTTTTCCGCCTAATCGTTCAATCTCTGAAAGTCTCTCAAGAGATCCTGTTTCATTGTCGCCGAATGAGTTAATTTTCGATGTTTCAGGATTAGAAAGCTTTACATTAACAATGTCATATTTGAAGTTTGAAGCTCTGTTTGAACCAACAAGATATAAATGAGACATGTTTGAACGTATTCTTATCTTATGAAATTCTTCACAGTTTCTTTTGTGGTTGAAGAAAATAACCTGAAAATCTTCACCTTCGGGAGAGTCGGTTATAAAATCAAAGATATTCAGCCTCTCTAGTATGGATTGGGCGAGCTCGCAGAAAAACTGATCTTTGCGCGATTTTAAGGAAGTCATTATCTCATCGGCTGCCTGTCGCAACTCTTTAATGCTGACTTGCGCAGAAAAGGAGTTGTTGGACTCAATATCCGGCTCCTCGGCTGAATTTTGCTCAGACGCAGATGAAGCCTCTTTATTAAACTTAAAGAATTCAACTTTTATATTCGCGTTATCTTGTAATACAACGGGATATTTAGAGACGTTGATAGGAGTTTCATAGGTAAAGTGCAGAACTCCGTCTATAGTATATTTACTAAGTCTTATTAGAGAAAAGCGTTTCTTTTTGTCCGCTTTGGCATTTATGTCGCCGCCAAATATAGATGGATTAGATAATATGGAGAATAGTCCGTAGTATTTACTCCAATCCTGTTTATTTCCGCTTAATTGCATAGCTGATGATTTTTTTGTCAAAATATGAAACGAATATACAATAAATAAGCCGAACTATAGTTTTGATTACGAAATTGGAACTTTATTTAAAATATATTCCTGTTTTTACATAAAAACTATGATTATTAAGTATTTCTGTATTGTAGGGTGAGGTTAGAAACTAAAAAAAAGGTTTGTGTCTAATTATTACTTTTAGATGTTAAAAGCGTTGAAAATCATTGTTTTATTGCGGAATGGGACTTATCTTTGCACCTCGAAATAAAATAACACTATATTGGTGTTGTGTGAATGAATTGAGGATGATGTAATATCCCTGTTTATAAAAGAATAGATTGAAATATTACAGAAAGAGGAGTAAATGTGAAATAACGTAAAGATACTGATAAATACATAGATAAAGATAAAATTATTTCATGTTCCTTTGTTTATCAGGCTAAAAGATATTATATTTGCACCGTTTTTGCGTTATGTTGTGAACCGTATATCCTTTAAGTTTTTGATTTAGTGGATGTAACGGCTCATATCGAAAGTAAAAGAAATAAATAATTAACGAGATAAATAATAAATTTTAAAGACTAAAAGTTCTAAGAAATGCCTACAATTCAGCAATTAGTAAGAAAAGGACGAGAAACTTTGGTTGACAAAAGTAAAGCGCCAGCACTAGATTCATGTCCTCAGAGACGTGGTGTTTGTGTACGTGTTTATACTACAACTCCAAAGAAACCGAACTCAGCGATGCGTAAAGTAGCTCGTGTACGTTTGACAAACGGTAAAGAGGTGAACTCTTATATCCCGGGTGAAGGACACAACCTACAAGAGCACTCAATCGTACTTGTACGTGGTGGTCGTGTAAAAGACCTTCCAGGTGTGCGTTATCACATCGTACGTGGTACATTAGATACAGCTGGCGTAAACGGTCGTACTCAACGTCGTTCTAAATACGGTGCTAAGAGACCAAAACCAGGACAGGCTCCTGCTGCAACAAAAGGTAAGAAAAAGTAATTTTTTCTTAAAACCAACACAACAAAGAGATTATTAAATTAGTTAAAAAAGCTAGTTTTAGTTTGTTGGGTAGGCTTATGGGTTGAGTAAATAGATAAAGCGTTATCTGTTGAAGACAATTTAAAAAGCAACCAAAAACAAGAACAAAATTTTTTGCAAAAATGAGAAAAGCAAAACCAAAAAAACGAGTGATCCTTCCAGATCCCGTTTTCAGTGATGTTAAAGTAACTAAATTCGTTAACCATCTAATGTATGATGGTAAGAAAAACACTGCTTTCGAAATTTTCTACAAAGCACTAGAAACAGTGAAATCTAAGCTTGCAAACGAAGAGCGCTCTGCTCTTGAGATTTGGAAAAAAGCTTTGGATAATATTACTCCTCAGGTAGAAGTTAAGTCACGCCGTGTAGGTGGGGCAACTTTCCAAGTTCCAACAGAGATCCGTCCGGATCGTAAGGAGTCAATATGTATGAAGAATCTAATCATCTATTCTCGCAAACGTGGCGGTAAAACAATGGCTGACAAATTAGCAGCTGAGATTGTTGACGCATTCAATGAGCAGGGTGGTGCATACAAACGTAAAGAAGATATGCATAAGATGGCAGAAGCTAACCGTGCATTTGCTCACTTTAGATTCTAATAATATTTCCAATATATTCGTTCAAATTCAATTTAAAATAAGATGGCTAAAGACGATATGCTAAAATATACCAGAAACATTGGTATCATGGCACACATCGATGCGGGGAAGACTACAACATCTGAACGTATTCTTTTCTATACCGGTCTAACTCATAAGATTGGTGAAGTGCATGAAGGTGCAGCTACAATGGACTGGATGGAGCAGGAGCAGGAGCGTGGTATTACAATTACTTCAGCTGCTACAACTACTCAGTGGAAATACAAAGGTGAAACTTACAAAATCAACTTGATCGATACTCCGGGGCACGTTGACTTTACTGTAGAGGTAGAACGATCTCTACGTGTATTGGATGGTGCTGTTGCAACGTTTTGTGCAGTAGGTGGTGTTGAGCCTCAGTCAGAGACTGTATGGCGTCAGGCTGATAAATATAACGTACCACGTATCGGATATGTAAACAAGATGGACCGCTCTGGTGCTAACTTCCTTGAAGTTTGCCGTCAGATGAAAGATATTCTTGGAGCTAACGCTTGTCCGATTCAGATGCCAATCGGTGCGGAGGAAACTTTCAAAGGTGTAATTGACCTTATTCAGATGAAAGCTATCCTATGGCATGATGAAACAATGGGCGCGCAGTACGACGTAGAGGAAGTACCTGCAAACCTAATGGAAGAAGCTCTTGAGCTTCGCGACAATATGCTTGAGAAAATCGCTGAGGTTGATGATGTTATCATGGAGAAATACTTCGAAGATCCTTCAACAATCACTGTAGAAGAGATTTATGCAGCAGTGCGTAAAGCAACTCTACAGATGCACATCTTCCCAATGCTTTGTGGTTCATCATTTAAAAACAAAGGTGTACAGACTCTTCTTGACGGTGTAGCATTGTTCTTGCCTTCTCCGGTAGATACTCCATCGGTGATTGGTCACGATCCGTCTGATTCGTCAAAAGAGATTGAGCGTAAACCAATGTCTTCAGAGCCAATGTCTGCTCTTGCATTTAAGATCGCTACTGACCCATTCGTAGGTCGTTTGTGTTTCTTCCGTGTTTACTCTGGTGAAATTCCTGCAGGTTCTTATGTTTATAACAGCCGTTCTGGTAAGAAAGAGCGTATTTCTCGTCTTTTCCAGATGCACTCAAACAAACAGAATCCAAAAGAATTTATCGGATGTGGTGATATCGGTGCAGGTGTAGGTTTCAAAGATATCCGTACAGGTGATACTCTTTGTGCTGAAGATGCTCCAATCGTACTTGAGGCAATGGACTTCCCTGAGCCAGTAATCGGTATCGCAATTGAGCCTAAGACTCAGAAAGATATGGATAAACTTGGTATCGGTCTTGGTAAACTTGCTGAAGAGGATCCAACATTTACTGTTAAAACTAACGAAGAAACAGGTCAGACAGTTATCTCTGGTATGGGTGAGCTTCACCTTGAGATCATCATCGACCGTTTGAGACGTGAGTTTAAAGTTGAGTGTAACCAGGGTCGTCCACAGGTAAGCTACCGTGAGTGTATCACTAAATCGGTAGAGCTTCGTGAGGTTTACAAGAAACAGTCTGGTGGTCGCGGTAAATTTGCTGATATCATCGTACGTGTTGAGCCAGCTGAAGAAGGTGCTGAAGGACTAATCTTTGTTGATCAGGTTAAAGGTGGTAACGTACCACGTGAGTTTATCCCGGCGGTAGAAAAAGGTTTCAAAAACGCTATGAAAAATGGTGTATTGGCCGGTTTCCCTCTTGATAGCCTTAAAGTAACTTTGATTGACGGATCATTCCACCCGGTTGACTCTGATCAGCTTTCATTTGAGATCTGTGCAAACATGGCATTTAAAAATGCTTGTGCTAAAGCGGGACCAGCTCTTCGTGAGCCAATCTTCAAAGTAGAAGTTGTTACTCCTGAGGAATCTATGGGTGATGTAATTTCTGACCTTAACAAACGTCGTGGTCAGGTAGAAGGTATGGAAAACAGCCGTTCAGGTGCTCGTATTGTGAAAGCTAAAGCTCCACTTGCGGAAATGTTCGGTTACGTAACATCTCTACGTACAATCACTTCAGGACGTGCTACGTCAACAATGACATTCTCTCATTACTCAGAAGTATCTAAACAGATCGCTAAAGAAGTATTGACTGAAGCTCAGGGTCGCGTAGATCTTATCTAATAAAATATATCTAGTTTATATAAACAAATATGAGCCAAAAAATCAGAATCAAATTAAAATCTTACGACCACAACTTGGTAGACAAGAGTGCAGAGAAGATTGTTAAGACTGTGAAGGCTACAGGTGCAGTAGTAAGTGGACCAATTCCACTTCCTACTCACAAAAGAATCTTCACTGTCAACCGTGCGACTTTCGTTAATAAAAAGTCAAGAGAACAATTCGAACTTAGTACATTCAAAAGACTAATTGACATCTACAGCTCAACAGCTAAAACAGTAGATGCTCTTATGAAACTTGAATTGCCAAGTGGTGTAGAAGTAGAAATTAAAGTGTGATTTATTAAAAGTTAAAAGAAATGCCAGGATTATTAGGAAAAAAAATCGGAATGACATCCGTTTTCAGTGCCGATGGTAAAAATGTACCATGCACTGTTATCGAAGTAGGTCCTTGTGTTGTTACTCAGGTTAAAACTGTCGAAACAGACGGTTATACTGCAGTGCAGGTAGGTTTCCAGGATAAAAAAGAGAAACATACTACAAAACCAGAAATGGGGCACTTTGCAAAAGCTGGTGTAACACCAAAGAGACACTTGGCCGAGTTCAAAGGTTACGAGACAGAGTACAAATTAGGTGATGTTATCACAGTTGATATGTTTGCTGATGTTGAGTTCTGTGATGTTATCGGTACTTCAAAAGGTAAAGGTTTCCAGGGTGTAGTAAAACGTCACGGTTTCGGTGGTGTGGGTCAGTCAACTCACGGTCAGCATAACCGTCTACGTGCACCGGGTTCAGTAGGTGCTTGTTCATATCCAGCACGCGTATTCAAAGGAACACGTATGGCAGGTCAGATGGGTAACGCACGCGTAACTGTACAAAACCTTCAGATTTTAAAAGTTATCTCTGAGCACAACCTTCTATTGGTTAAAGGTTCTGTTCCGGGATGTAAAGGTTCAATCGTAACAATCAATAAGTAATGGAACTGAGCGTATATAACATCAAAGGTGAAGATACCGGAAGAAAGGTAACTTTAGCTGATTCTGTATTCGGAATCGAAGCAAACACTCACGCCATCTATTTGGATGTTAAACAGTATTTGGCAAACTTGCGTCAGGGAACTCACAAATCAAAAGAGAGAAGTGAGATTTCTGGTTCGACAAGAAAACTAAAACGCCAGAAAGGTACTGGTGGAGCACGTAGTGGTGATATCAACTCTCCAGTTATGGTAGGTGGTGGACGCGTTTTCGGTCCAAGACCACGTAGCTATAGCTTCAAGTTGAACAAAAAAGTTAAGAATTTGGCTCGTAGATCAGCGTTGACTTTAAAGGCTCAGGAAAATGCGATCATCGTAGTTGAAAACTTTACACTAGAGGCGCCAAAAACAAAAGCATTTATTGAGATGACTCAGAAACTGCAAGTTGCTGATAAAAAGGTAGTTTTGGTTTTGTCAGAACAAAATAAAAATGTATATTTGTCGGCTCGCAATCTAGAGAAAGCAAGTGTAGTAACAGTTTCTGAACTAAACACTTACAAAGTGATGAACTCAACTTCACTTGTATTGACAGAAGCATCAGTAGCTGCAATCAATAACATTTAATCGAAGGAGGCAAAAAATAATGAAAGTTATTATTAAACCGATTGTTACTGAAAAGATGACAATGCTAACTGAAAAACTTAATCGTTACGGTTTCATTGTAAATCCTGCAGCTAACAAACTGCAGATTAAATCTGCAGTTGAAGAGATGTACAATGTGACAGTTACAGAAGTAAATACTGTAAACTACGATGGTAAGAAAAAAAGCCGTTATACTAAATCAGGTTTGATTTCAGGAAAAACGTCAGCTTTCAAAAAAGCTATCGTCACATTGAAAGGCGAGGATACTATTGATTTTTATAGCAATATCTAAAAAAAATGGCAGTACGTAAATTTAAGCCCACAACACCGGGGCAGAGACACAAAGTTATTGGTACATTTAATGAAATCACTGCTAGCGTACCAGAAAAGTCTCTTGTAACAGGTAAAAGAAATTCAGGTGGTCGTAACAATACCGGTAAGATGACAATGCGTTATATCGGTGGCGGTCACAAAAGAAAATTTCGTTTTATCGATTTCAAGAGAAATAAGGACGGTGTACCAGCAGTTGTAAAAACAATCGAATACGATCCAAACAGATCGGCTCGTATCGCATTGCTTTATTACGCTGATGGTGAAAAACGCTACATCATTGCACCAAACGGCTTGGAAGTAGGAGCACAGTTAATGAGCGGTGAAAAATCGGCACCAGAAGTAGGAAACTGCCTTCCATTGGCAAACATTCCTGTAGGTACTGTGATTCACAACATCGAGCTAAACCCTGGTCAGGGCGCTGCTCTTGTTCGTTCAGCTGGTACTTTCGCACAGCTTACTTCAAAAGAAGGTAAATATGCAATTGTGAAATTGCCTTCAGGAGAAACTCGTAAGATTCTTGCAGCTTGTAAAGCTACTATCGGAAGTGTTGGTAACTCAGATCATGCACTTGAGAAATCAGGTAAAGCAGGTCGCACAAGATGGCAAGGTATTCGTCCACGCGTTCGTGGTGTTGCGATGAACCCGGTAGATCACCCGATGGGTGGTGGTGAAGGTCGTTCATCAGGAGGTCACCCACGCTCACGTAAAGGCTTATACGCTAAGGGTCTTAAGACACGCGCTCCGAAGAAACATTCTTCGAAGTATATTATTGAAAGAAGAAAGAAATAATCTGATTAATTGAAGTAACTATGAGTCGTTCCTTAAAAAAAGGCCCATATATTTGTGTGAAACTTGAGAAAAGAGTACTTGACATGAATGAAAGCGGTAAAAAAACCGTAATTAAAACATGGTCAAGAGCTTCAATGATTTCTCCCGACTTTGTAGGACACACAGTCGCAGTTCACAACGGTAATAAATTTATTCCTGTTTACGTTACTGAAAACATGGTAGGTCACAAGCTTGGAGAATTTGCTCCAACTCGTAACTTCCGTGGTCACGGTGGTAACAAGAAAAGATAATAAAGGGTCTAAAAAATAAGAATTTAAAAAAATGGGTGCAAGAAAAAGAATATCAGCTGATAAAAGAAAAGAAGCCCTAAAGACTACATACTTTGCAAAGCTGAATAACGTTCCAACATCTCCTCGTAAAATGCGTCTTGTCGCTGATATGGTAAGAGGTATGGAAGTGTTCAGAGCTTTGGGAGTATTGAAGTTTTCTAACAAAGAGGCTGCTCAGAGAGTGGAAAAGCTTCTTCGTTCAGCTATTGCAAACTGGGAGCAGAAAAATGAGCGCAAAGCGGAAAGCGGCGAGCTTAAAATATCTGAGATCTACGTAGATTCTGCAGCAATGCTAAAAAGACTACGTCCGGCTCCACAAGGTAGAGCTTACCGAGTACGTAAACGCTCTAACCACGTAACGTTGTTTGTTGATACAATGAGTAAAAACGATAATCAAAATTAATTGCTAGATGGGACAGAAAGTAAATCCGATAAGTAACCGATTGGGAATCATCCGTGGATGGGATTCTAACTGGTATGCAGGCAAAAATTGCGGTGATGTTTTGTTGGAAGACAGCAAAATCCGTAAATATTTGAATGCCCGTCTTGCAAAAGCAAGCATCTCTCGTATCGTTATCGAACGTACGTTGAAACTTGTGACAATTACTATATGTACAGCTCGTCCTGGTATTATTATCGGGAAAGGTGGACAGGAAGTTGATAAGTTGAAAGAAGAGTTGAAAAAGATCACTGATAAAGATGTTCAGATCAATATCTTCGAAGTGAAAAAAC
>CAMTOT010000051.1 GCA_947074165.1 uncultured Bacteroidales bacterium | reverse complement strand
CGAGATAATGAGCGGTGACTGGAGTTCAGACGTGTGCTCTTCCGATCTGAGAGATGAAAAAAACATTTTTAGTTATGGGAATTGCAGCTATGATGGCATCTTGTTCGCATAAAGCGGAAATTAATCCGTTTTTTACAGAATCAAAAGCTCCTTTCGCAGCCCCGATGTTTGGCGATATTAAGCCGAACCATTATATGCCAGCTTTTATAGAGGGTATGAAACAACAGAATGCTGAGATAGACGCTATAATTAATAATCAGGAGGAACCTAACTTTGCTAACACTATCGAAGCGATAGAGTATAGCGGATCTCTTCTGACTAAAGTATCGGGTATCTTCTTTAATGTAACAGGTTTTGCTACTAATGATACAATCCAGGCTATTGAGCAGGAAGTATCTCCTATCCTGACAGCTCACTCTGATAATATATCTCTTAACGATAAGCTTTTCGCAAGAATTAAGAGTGTATATGAAAATCAGGATAATGAGAATCTGACAGGTGAGCAGAAAATGGTATTGAAAAAATACTATGAAGAGGGTGTACGCGCAGGTGCATTGCTTGAAGGAGAGAAGAAAGAGAGACTTAAGGAGATAAACAAAGAGCTTGGTCTGCTTTCTATCAGGTTTGCTAAAAACGTGCTTGATGAGACTAACTCATTCCAGCTTGTGATTGATAATGAGAAAGAGCTTGCGGGCCTTCCTGATTATGCAATTGCCGGAGCTTCTGAAGATGCTAAAAACGCGGGTTATGATGGTAAATGGATGTTTACATTGCATAGACCAAGTATTTTCCCTTTCCTTCAGTATGCTGAGAGCCGTGACCTTCGTGAAAAGATCTATAAAGGTTATGTTAAAAGAGGCGATAACAATAATGACAATGATAATAAAGAGGTAATCAGACAGCTTCTTTCTCTACGTAACGAGAAAGCTCAGCTTTTGGGATTTGCTACTTTCGCTGATTATAATCTTGACGCGAGAATGGCTAAGAAGCCTGAAAATGTATATGCTCTTTTGAATAATATCTGGGATGCCGCTTTGCCAAAGGCAAAACAAGAGGCTGAGGATATGCAGAAGATGATTAATAAAGAGGGTGGTAACTTTAAACTTGCCGCATGGGACTGGTGGTACTATACGGAGAAGATCCGTAAAGAGCGCTTCAGTCTTGACGAGGCAGAGGTGAAACCTTATTTTGCTGTTGGAAATGTACTTGACGGAGCTTTCATGGTTGCTAACAAACTATGGGGTCTTACATTTACAGAACTAAACAATGTGCCTTTATATCATCCGGAAGTAAGAGTATTTGAAGTTAAGGATGAGAATGATGCTCACCTTTCTCTTTTCTATGTTGATTACTTCCCTCGTAAAAGCAAACGTGCCGGCGCATGGATGAGTAGTTTTGAGAAGCAGTTTATGCAGGGCGGAGAGGATAAACGTCCGTTTATCGTGAATGTAGGAAACTTCTCTAAACCTATCGGTGATAACCCGGCTCTTCTTAATATAGATGAGGTGAATACTCTATTCCATGAGTTTGGTCATGCTCTTCACGGAATGTTGTCAAAATGTACTTATCCTAAAGTGAGCGGTACAAGCGTGGCTCGTGACTTTGTGGAGCTTCCTTCTCAGATTATGGAGCACTGGGCATTCCACCCTGAGGTTGTGACGCTTTATGCTAAGCACTATCAGACAGGTGAGGCTATTCCTGCGTCGCTTGTAGAGAAAATCAATAATGCAAGTACATTTAATACAGGATTTACTACAACGGAACTTGTAGCTGCGGCTCTTCTTGATATGAACTATCATACTATGAGCGACTATGCTGAATTCTGTCCTCTTTCGTTTGAAAATGAGACAACAAAAAAAATAGGTCTTATTGATGAGATTACATATCGCTATCGCGGTACTTATTTCAGCCATATTTTCTCAGGTGGCTACGCTACAGGTTATTACAGCTATTTGTGGGCTGAGGTACTTGACGCGGATGCTTTTGACGCGTTTGAGCAGAATGGGGTATTTGACAAAAACACAGGTAAACTGTTTAGAGAGAATATTCTTGAGAAAGGTGGCAGTGTAGAGCCTATGGTGCTTTATCAACAGTTCCGTGGAGCTGAGCCTAATCCGGCAGCGCTACTTCGTAACCGTGGTCTTTCAAAATAATTTGTTCTTAATAAAATATATAAGCGGATAATCTTAATTGATTGTCCGCTTATTTTTTTGATGCTCTAAAAAAGGTATAAGTATCAAACTTTATATATTTGTAAATGTTTGAAATATAAAATAACCGACTTATAATTATGAAACGCACAGTTTTAATCTTGTCAATCTTTATTCTCTGTCTTACTGCGGCTTACTCTCAGTCGGCTGATGCGAAATGGCTTCACTGCTTTAATAAATGTGACGCGAGGGGATGGACTAATTTCAATAAGTTTGTATCTAACTCTGAGGTTGCTTTTTTGATAGGCGTACCGCTTGGGATGGGTATTTATGACTTTGTGACTAAAGATATGGATCATCTTGATAAAACTCTTGGCATAACGGCTTCGATAGCGGGGACATATGCCGTAAGTATTCTTACTAAGGTGATAGTGAAAAGAGAGCGTCCTTATGAAAGGTACCCCGGCTATATAATAAACAGGGTTGATGAAAGCGGCTACTCTTTTCCGTCTAATCATACAGGAGGTGCTTTTGCCCTGGCTACCTCTCTTTCTTTGAATTATCCGGAATGGTATATAATAGCTCCCGCCTATCTATGGGCTACGGCTGTGGGGTATTCCCGCCTTCAGCTTGGCGTGCATTATCCGTCGGATGTCATAGCCGGCGCTATAATAGGATCGGCATGTGCTTATGGTACTTATCAGCTTCAGAAGCTATGGACTAAAAAACGTATTGAAAGAACAGACAGGAGGGTGATGCTAAGTTACAGCATTTATTAACTATAAAAAGAAAGATTTATCAAAACATATTTTCTCGGGGTATTGTTATTATTTAAAACTAAATCCCTGATAATATGAAGCGTATCATACCTGTTGTACTGTTTATTATCGTTGCGTTATTCCTTCTTAACTTTGAGACTCCGGGTCAGAATGACATCGAGAAGCATAGTCTTAAGGGAAAAGTAAAATCCTGCAAAACCACATGCTATAAATACACAAAGCTTGATGACGGACGTTATTCTCTCTTGAATGACTGTGTAGACTTTGCCGGAGACTGCTATCATCTTGACTCTTATTTTAAATATAATAAAAGCGGATATATAGTGCAGTCTAAGGAGATTCCTGCAAAATGGGAGCCTGAAAAATGCGAGCAGAATAAAGTTATCCATCGTGATAAAGAGAACAGAATAACATGTACCGAAATATTTGATAATAAAGAGAATCTTATCTTACGGGAAGTTGTGGAGTTTAACTCAGATCATACTCCGTGCCGTACAACGGAATATAATAATGAGGGGCAGAGATTGTCGTTTAAAGAGTATAAATATGATGATAAAAAAAGACCAATAGAGGTGCTTCATTATGATGACTCAGGTATATTGACTTATGTTTCTGATAAGTGTTATTATCTTAAAACAGGTGAAAGGATAATAGGTGATAGCGGAGATACTATTATGTTTAATACCAAAGGTCAGCTTATTATGGAATATGGCTCTTTTGATGATGGGACATGCTATAAGAATATTCACGAATATAATAAGAAGGGTGAACGCGAACGTATAGTATTTATGGTCGATAATGATGTTGTGGAAGTGAAAACTAATCCTTATCAGGAAGTAATGAGAAGTGGTAAAATCGTAAAATCAGACGATAATGAAAACTGGCTGATTCAGGTTTTTCCGGGTTCTTTTTCAGAGAACGAGGGTAGTGTAGTGATACGAGAGATAGAATATTACTAAGGCAATAATATGCTGTGATTACATGCCTTAGTAATAAATAAGATATTATTGAAAAAGGGATTATTTCCCTTTTTTCGCAAGTTTTTGGCGACGGAAAAAATCTCCGTTGCCTTTTTTTCCTTTATAAGTTTTCTTAGATTTTCCGGCTATCTCGTCATCAACATCCTTCATCGCTTTTCTTAATGATAAAGAGGCATATGTATGGTTCTCAACCACAGGAATATGACATTTCATAAGCTTTTGAATATCAATGAGCTTAATTTTATCTTTTGGTTCGCATATAGTTATGGCAATGCCGTTTTTGCCCATCCTCCCGGTACGTCCGATACGATGAATAAAAGTCTCAGACTCCTGAGGCAATTCAAAGTTGAAGACATGTGATATATGTTCGATATCTATGCCGCGTGATGCAATATCTGTTGCTATCAGAAGCTTTAATGAGCCTTCTCTGAAAGCCTTTAGGATGGATTCTCTTGCGTTTTGAGAGCGATCTGAATGCAGTCTGTCAGTTTGTATGCCTGATTCGTTTAAGAAGGTACTTAGTTCGTCCGCGCTTTTTCTCGTTTTAGTAAATACTATGGCCGAACTGAACTCATTCTTTTTAAGTAGTTCAATCAAAAGCATGTTTTTAAAAGGCTTCTCTACATAATAGGCGCTTTGCTCGAAGGTGTCTGAAAGTGCAATCTTTTCCGAAGTGTCAATCTTTACAGGATCGTTGAGATAAGAATTGATAAGACTTTCAATATCTGCCGATATCGTGGCGGAGAATAGCATTTGCTGTTTATTATCCGGCAGAGATTCAGATATGAATTTAATGTCTTCTGCAAAGCCCATGTCAAGCATGCGGTCGCACTCGTCAAGTATATATTCTGATACATGAGTAAGATCTGTCTTCTCTCTTCTGATAAGGTCGCAAAGCCTGCCTGGTGTAGCTATCATAATATCGCATCCGGACTCAATCTCATTTATCTGAGCATCTATATCTGTACCTCCGTATATTTCTATGATTTTTATTGTAGTATTAGCAGAGAGGCTTCTTGCAAATGTAGATATCTGTTGTACCAGCTCTCTTGTTGGGCAAAGTATAAGAGCTTTTATGTTATGATTTATATCAGACTTAAGAAGTCGGTCAATTACCGGTATAACAAAAGCAGCAGTTTTGCCTGTTCCGGTATTTGAGCACCCGAAAATATCTTTGCCGGATAAGGCACTCGGTATTACTCCGCTTTGTATGGGTGTTGGATTAATTATCCCATTATTTTGTAAAGCTTCTAAAAGTGTTTCGTGTATATCTAATTCAGCGAATTTCATATCTAAGTAATCATTATAAAAAAACAGCAGATACAGAGCAAAACTCAGTATCTGCCGTAGATATATTTTACATTAATATCAGTTCAGAACTCTGTTATATTGATTAGTGTCATTAATAATCTCAAGTCCTTTCCTGTATATCTCATTATTATTATTCATAATACGGAAATACTCAGTCATCGTAAACAAGTCTCTTGCCACAAGTGCTTTTATTTGCATTTTAATTATGTCTTTAGACTTATCAAACTGCTCATCGTCAACTTTAGCTTTTTCGCTTATCGCTTTTTTCTTAAGTTCATCGAGCATTTTGTCGCTAACCTGATAGTCCGCTTCAAACTTTTGGAAAGTAGGATAATCTTTTCTTAGCTTCTTTTGATTGTGATCGAAGTAAGATGTTACAAACATATTCATTGCTCCGGTTGCCACTATATCCCTATGTGTATTTGTATACTTGGTTGTATCAAGAGGTACAAAATAGTCAGGCATGATGCCTCCGCCGCCGTAAACAATACGTTTTTTATTGATAGTAGTGTATCGCAGTGAGTCAGGGAAGTGAATACTGTCTGCCGTCACCATTTCTCCGTTGTTGTATCTGTTTATCCAGTCTTTGTCATAACTTTCTTTGCCGTTTTCATAAGGCTTTTGTATGCATCTGCCGGAAGGTGTGTAGTATCTTGCGATAGTAAGTCTTATCATTGATCCGTCCGGTAATCCTACGGGTCTTTGCACAAGTCCCTTTCCAAATGTACGACGCCCTACCACAACTGCTCTGTCAAGGTCCTGCATAGCTCCCGATAAGATCTCACTCGCTGAAGCTGAAGATTCATCAACAAGAATAACAACCTTAGTATTCTTCATCGAGCCTTTATTTGAGGAGTAAGAGTTGTTTCTTGCCTCGCTGCGCCCTTCTGTATAAAGCATAAGCTGACCATTATTAAGAAACTCGTCAAGCATCTCAAGAGCGATATTCAGATATCCTCCGCCATTGCCCTGCAGGTCAATAATAAGATCCTCCATTCCCTGTTTTTTCAGGTCGGCGATAGCGTTCATCATCTCTGTATAAGTCTCGGCGCCAAACCGGCTTATTCTTATGTATCCTGTATTTGGATCAGCCATATACGTGGCATCGACAGAATAAATAGGAATTTTATCTCTTACAATATTAAATTTTATAGGATTATTATTTCCTCTGCGTAGTATGGCAACGTTTACCCGGCTGCCTTTTTTACCACGAAGTTTCTTCATAATGTCGGTATTATTCATCTTAACACCGGCTATTACAGTATCATTAACTTCGACGATTCTGTCTCCGGTTTGAATACCAACTTTTTCAGATGGGCCTCTGGAAATAGTGCTGATTACGAAGAGTGTGTCATTAAGCATGTTGAAGGATATCCCTATACCGTCAAAATTCCCCTGAAGCGGCTCGTTGGCTTCTTTTACCTCCTTCGGATTCATATACACAGAGTGTGGATCAAGTTTCTCAAGCATCCCGGCTATGGCATCCTCTACGAGTTTTGTATTGTTGATTGTATCAACATAAAGCTCTTTTATAGCATAAGTTGCCATTCTTAGTTTACGCATTTCGGCGGATTCAAATTGCGCTGATATAACAGGCACAATAATCATCACTGCAAACAAAATAAGAGATAATTTTTTCATTTGTGTATAATTATTTTTTAGCACGTGACGTAAATGCTCCACTCATTACATCTGATAACAACTTAAAAAGATATACCTGCCTTATTTCTTTATAAATTCATTAAGCCGTAAGTCTTTTGGGACAAAATCATCTACATTTTTGTGGAACCTAAGTAATTCGCGTGCGATGGTAGAACTGATATGGTTATGTTCAGGTTCTGTGAATAAAATAACAGTTTCTACCCCTGAAATCTTTCTGTTTACGTCGGCTATGGTTTTCTCATATTCAAAATCATTAACCGAACGTATGCCTCTCAATATATATTGCGCATTTACATTTTTTGCAAAATCTACAGTCAGACAGTCATAAGAATCAACTCTTACTTTTGGATGTGCCCCGTAAAGATTCTCAATCATTCTTATACGCTCATCAAGAGTAAAAAGAGTGCGCTTGGCGTCATTTATACCGATAGCTATTATGATCTCATCAAAAAGATTGAGAGCTCGTTCTACTATTGATTGATGGCCTATTGTAAAGGGATCAAAAGTACCCGGGAAGATTGCAATTTTTTTATTCAACATCTTCTTCTATAACAAGGTTTTCAATTATAAAGTTCTGTCTTTCCATAGTGTTTTTACCCATATAGAATTCAAGCAGATCTTTTACAAGATCCTCTTTCTTCAGAGAGACCGGATCAAGGCGTATATCTTCGCCGATGAAATTCTTAAATTCATTAGGCGATATCTCTCCCAGACCTTTAAATCGCGTAATCTCAGGTGATGCTCCAACTTTACGAAGAGCTTCAAGTCTTTCCTCTTCCGAATAACAATAGTAAGTATTCTTCTTGTTTCTTACCCTGAAAAGAGGTGTCTGAAGTATATAAACGTGCCCTTTTTTTATTAAGTCCGGGAAAAACTGAAGAAAGAATGTAATGAGAAGCAGACGAATATGCATTCCGTCTACATCGGCATCTGTAGCTATGATAACTTTGTTATATCTTAGACTATCCATATTCTCTTCAATGTTAAGAGCTGCCTGAAGAAGATTAAATTCTTCATTTTCATAAACGACCTTACGAGTAAGACCGTATGTGTTGAGCGGCTTACCACGCAAAGAGAACACAGCCTGAGTCTCTACATCGCGGCTCTTTGTTATTGAGCCCGAAGCTGAATCACCCTCTGTGATAAAAATTGACGACATATCGCGCTTATCTCCTTTTGCATCATTATAATGCACACGACAGTCACGTAGTTTTTTATTATGAAGATTCGATTTTTTTGCCCTTTCACGTGCCAGCTTTGTTACTCCGGCTATCGCTTTTCTTTCTTTTTCAGATTCAAGAATCTTTTTAAGCATAATCTCGGCTGTATCATTATGCTTATGTAAAAAGTTGTCAAGTTCTTTCTTGACAAAATCGCCAATAAACTTGCTTACACTTATAGCCCCATCTTCCGGAGACATATCTTTTGATCCAAGCTTTGTCTTTGTCTGCGACTCAAAAACCGGTTCTTCTACTTTTATGCTCACCGCGCCTATCATACCGGTACGTATATCCGAGTATTCAAAGTTCTTGTTGTAAAACTCTTTTATAGTACGTGATACTGACTCTCTGAATGCTGTAAGGTGAGTACCTCCCTGAGTAGTGTGCTGCCCATTAACAAATGAATAGTACTCTTCTCCGTATTGATTACTATGAGTCATTACTATCTCTATGTCTTCACCTTTGAGATGAATAATAGGATATAGCGGCTCTACGGTAATATTTTCATTAAGCAGGTCAAGTAGACCATGTTTTGAATGAAACTTCTTCCCGTTATATATTATTGTTAATCCGGCATTAAGGAATGTGTAATTTTTAAGAAGAGTCTCAACAAACTCATCTCTATACTTATAATCCTTGAAGATAGAGTTGTCCGGAGTAAATGAAACGAAAGTTCCGTTATCACCTCCTGTGCCCGTGATAGGCATATCTTCGATAATATTACCGCAGCTGAATACTGATTCTTTCTTTTCTCCGTCACGGTATGCACATATTTCAAATCTTGAGGAAAGTGCGTTTACGGCTTTGATACCCACACCATTAAGACCAACGGATTTTTTAAATACTTTTGAGTCGTATTTAGCTCCGGTATTCATTTTGGAAGCAACGTCGTTGACTTTATTCAAAGGTATGCCTCGGCCGTGGTCTCTTACAGTCACGATGCCTTCCTTAATAGTAACCTCGACACTCTTTCCAAATCCCATCATATACTCATCAATAGCATTGTCGAGTACCTCTTTAAGAAGGACATATATACCATCTTCGGCGTGTACACCATCTCCAAGTTTTCCGATATACATTCCCGGACGACGACGGATATGTTCCTTCCAGTCGAGCGTGCGGATTGAATCGTCGCTATACTCCTGAATGTTATTTAAAGTCTCGTTTTCTTCCATCATTGTTAAAAAGCAAATTTTTATACATACAAATTTAGCATAAACAGCAGCAAAATACAAATTCATTAAAAAAAATAAAGGATTAGTTTAACTCCTAATCCTTTATTTTTGACATATTTAAATCTAAATTTTAACTTCTTCTGCCTCTTCTTCTTCCTTTGTTCTTGTCTTCGGTTTTCTTACCACCTCTTTTACCGCCTCTCTTTTCAGAAGAACCTGCGTCTCCTTTACGACGGTTGTTATTACCATTCCTGCGAGATTGATTGTCTTTTTTCTCTGTAGCTTTAGCTTCAGGTACTTCTATTGTCTCGTCATAAACAGGTACATTACTGTCTTCAACAAGAGCAAAGTCAATTATCTTCTTTTCAAGGCTGGTACGTGCCACTTGTATTGTGATAGGATCGCCAAGTCTGAAGATTCTTTTCTTACGTCTTCCTATCAGACAATAGTTCTTGTCGTCAAATACGTAATAATCATCATCAAGGTCTCGGATTGGCACCATTCCTTCGCATTTATTCTCATTTATCTCAACATAGATACCCCATTCGGTGACACCGGAGATAACTCCCTCATAAACTTGTCCGAGATGTTCGCTCAGATACTCAACCTGTTTGTATTTGATAGAAGCACGCTCCGCATTTGCAGCAAGCTGTTCCATCTGAGATGAGTGTTTACAAAGGCTTTCATACTTGTCCGCTTGTTCGCTTCTGCCACCACCTAAATATTTCTCAAGCAGGCGGTGTACCATCATATCCGGATAACGACGTATCGGAGAAGTAAAGTGAGTATAATAATCAAAAGCAAGACCATAGTGACCGATATTTTCAGTTGTATAAATTGCTTTCGCCATTGAGCGAATAGCTACTGTTTCTATCAGATTTTCCTCTCTTGTGCCCTGAACCTTATCAAGCAACTTGTTGATAGATTTTGATACGTCGCTATTAGACGAACCGTCTGTTTTCAGATTATATCCGAAGCGGCGAATGAACGTAGCAAAGTTCTCCATTTTCTCCGGATCAGGCAGATCGTGAATACGATAAACGAAAGTTTTAGGTTTCTTTCTTCCTCCCGGTTTGCCCACAAATTCAGCTACGGATTTATTAGCAAGAAGCATAAACTCCTCAACCAGTTTGTTAGCGTCTTTGGCTATTTTGAAGTATACTCCAAGAGGTTTGCCATTTTCGTCAATATTAAATTTCACTTCATGACGGTCAAATGCTATCGCTCCCTGTTCAAATCGTTTTTCACGCAGCTTTTTAGCAAGCTTATCCATCATTAGGATCTCTTCTTTATAATCTCCCTCTCCTGTCTCGATAATATCCTGAGCCTCTTCGTAAGTGAAACGTCTGTCTGAGTTTATCACTGTTTTGGCGATATGGTAATTTATTACCTCTGCATTCTCATTCATTTCGAATATGCAAGAGAAAGCAAGTTTCTCCTCATTCGGTCTTAATGAGCAAACGCCGTTACTAAGGTGTTCGGGTAACATTGGCACAACTCGGTCTACAAGATAAACGGATGTAGCTCGTTTTTCGCCCTCTATATCAATTATATCGCCTGGTCTTACGTAATGTGTTACGTCAGCAATATGAACGCCAATCTCCCAGTTGTTGTTATCCAACCTTCTGATAGACAATGCGTCATCAAAGTCCTTAGCGTCTTTTGGGTCTATAGTGAATGTCGTGATTTTTCTGAAATCCTCACGTTTCTTTATTTCTTCTTTGGGAATTTTAAAAGGAATCTTCTCGGCCTCCTTGCTTATTGCCTCCGGATAGTTATAAGGAAGTCCGAATTCAGCAAGAATAGCATGTATTTCAGTGTTGTTTTCACCAGATTTACCAAGTACGTCGATTACCTCACCAATAGGGTTTTTAGCTTTTTCGGGCCAATCAATAATTCTAACCAGCGCCTTATCGCCAGAGGTTCCTCCGTTTAGTTTATCCTGTGGGATAAAAATATCGTTTGCGAGAAATTTATTATCGTTTATAAGAAAGGCGTAGTTTCGTTGTACGTCAAGTACACCAACAAATGTTTGTGTAGCACGTTCAAGAATCTCTATTACCTCTCCTTCTTCGCTTTGATTCTTTCTTTTAGCGCTCAGCAAGATCTTAACCTTATCTCCGTTCATTGCGCGAAGAGAGTTACGTTCCGCTACAAAAACCGGTTCGCCTCCATCCTCAGGGATAAGTTGATTTTTTCCATTGCTTCTTCTCTCGAAGGTGCCGTATATTTCTTTACCTCGTATGTTCAATTTGAATTTTCCGGGAGCTGTCTGCATTAAAAAGTCTGTAGCGAACAGACCCTCAAGGATATTAAAAACCTGTTGACGCAACATGTCTCCTTTCAGGCCAAGAGCTTCCGAAACCTGTTTGTAATTTACGGGAATCTGTGAATTCTTTTCAAAAAATTCCGTAATCATTTTTATTAGCTCTTTTTTCTTCAACCGACCCTTTGCCGATTCTTCTTCTCTTTTTTCCATAAACGTCTATTTTGTGTGCGTCTCTGTTTTGGGCATTGTAAACTCTCGTTTATTGCCAAAAAAAAATGTGCTACTTTGCATAAAAACCGCAATATACGGCTTATATACAAAGTAACACATTTAAATCAGATGAGAATCTAAAATAAAGAAAAAATAATTATATAAATTTAATCTTCACTCATATCTCCGACATTGCCTGATTCCTCCATTCCGTTTTGTCTCTTTTTTGTTTTTGAAAGCGACATATTTCCAAACGAATAAGATATGTTAATGCCTAACTGACGTCCACCCCATTGTCCTTTACTTATTTGTGAAAAATTTTCACCGAATGTATAGTTTTTGAATCTTCTTGAATCAAGTAAATCTCTTCCTGTTACAGCTACCGTTAGTTTACGGTTAAGGAAGCTTCTTCTCAAACCGGCGTCAAGCCAGTAAGATTCATAAGATTTACCCTGTGCATTTTTAGTTGGTGCTGTATAGTTACCTGTTACCTGGAAGCTTAATCTCCATGGCAGCATTATATTTGCTATCATTCTTGCATCCCATGCGAAAGTTTCACTGCCTTTATATTCAAAAGAAGTTTCATTATACTTATTCGTAAACCCATCCATCTTATAGTAATATAGATTTACCGTAGTTGTCAAATCAAGTATTTTGAATAATTTGTTTTTTCCTACCAGCTCTATCCCTGAGCGAACTGAGTTAGTCACGTTATCTGAGGTAGAGATAAGAGAC
>CAMTOT010000050.1 GCA_947074165.1 uncultured Bacteroidales bacterium | reverse complement strand
GAGATAATGAGCGGTGACTGGAGTTCAGACGTGTGCTCTTCCGATCTGTGATACGCTTTAAATCTAATATTCTCAAGCTCAATGTATGAATCCATTTTATTATGTAGTTTTAATTTACCGTACTAATATACGCTTAAAAAAATATCAATAAAAATCTGTTCGTAATTAATAAGAAAACCGGAGGATGTATTAATAAGTTTTTTAATTTAGCGTGAGTCATTCACATTTAAGATTATGCTGTAAATGCTTATATAAGAGCCTTAAAATAGGGTAGAAACAAAACATACCTCAATACATAACATTTAAAGAATACAATTAACCAATTAATCTATTGTAAAAAACAATTTTTTAATCACTCTTGCTTTCCATAAGATACTTTTGTAGATAGTAAACTGTGTTTATAACCTGTTTAAAATTAATTATATTAACCAATAAAAAAATTACCATGAGAAAAACGTTTCTTGGAAAATATGCGTACGCATGTTTTGGCCGTTTAGCATTAATTATATTTCTGCTAATGTCGGCATTCGTGGGTCTAAAGGCAAATCCATCGCAAGACAAACAGATTTCGGGTGTTGTTGTCTCTCTAACCGACAACGAGCCAATGATTGGTGTAAGTGTACAGATAGTTGGTACAACAACCGGTACAATTACAGATTTTGACGGCCGCTTTACATTGGATGTAAATAGTGGCAGCGCGCTTAAATTCTCTTATGTGGGCTTTATTACACAAGAGGTGAAAATCACAAATCAAAAATCACTTACTATTAAATTGAAAGAGGACACAGAGGCACTGGAAGAGGTTGTCGTGGTCGGTTACGGTGTTCAGAAAAAGAAACTCGTAACAGGAGCAACTGTCCAAATGAAAGGAGACGCTGTACAAAAACTAAACACAAACAATCCTTTACAGGCTCTTCAGGGGCAAACACCGGGTGTTAACATTGCGTCCACTTCTGGTCAGCCGGGTTCTGATATGAAAGTGACAATTCGCGGTTTGGGTACTGTCGGCAATTCTTCTCCTTTATATCTTATAGATGGAGTAGGTGGTGATATTTCAACCGTTAATCCTGCTGATATTGAATCAATAGATGTACTTAAAGATGCTGCTTCGGCTGCCATTTATGGTGCGCAGGCTGCAAATGGTGTTGTTTTGATAACAACTAAACAGGGTAGAGAAGGTAAATCGCAGGTATCATTTGATGCTTACTATGGGGTGCAGAATGTTGTGCGCAAAACCAATATGTTAAGCTCGAAAGAGTATCAGACAATAATGGATGAGCAGGCTCTTAACAGCGGAAAAGCTGCTTATGACTGGAATTCAATAAATAGTATCTGGAATACAAACGAAAGCGGCGAGCGTGTAGGGCTTTATGAATCAGACTGGATTGATCAGATGTTTCAGGATAACGCGGTGACTCAGAGTTATACATTAGGTATTACCGGAGGTTCGGCTACTTCTACTTATGCAATGTCTATGGGGTATCTGTCTCAGGAAGGTATAATTGGTGGAGCTGATGTGTCAAATTATGAACGATATAATTTCCGTGTTAATTCGGAGCATAAGTTGTTTGGCAATTTCCTTAAAGTAGGTGAGCAGGTTGGCTTCGTCTATAAACTTAATAATGGCGTACAGGTAGGTAATCAGTATAATAATACACTTCGCGGAGCATTAGCTGCGTCACCTCTTACACCTATATTCAGTGATAACAATCTATATGATATGCCATATAATGATACAAGCGACTCAGACTGGTATAACGGAGAGGGGAATCCTTACGGGGCAATGATGATTAATAATAATAATGAAAGTAAAAACGCTGTATTTACCGGTAATGTATATGCGGAGATTGAGCCAATAAAGAGACTTAAAGTGAAAACTTTATTGGGTACTGTTTATTCATCATCACAATACAGAAACTTCAGCCCTTTGTATCAATTTAGTATATATAGTTATAACACAGACCATACAACTGTATCGCAGAATACAAATCAGGGTCTTACGCTTACCTGGACTAATACTGCTACATATGACTGGAAAATTGGTAACCATTCTTTTAATGCTCTCGCAGGTATGGAGTGTTCGATGTATGAAGGTGTGTATGTAGGCGCTGAAAATGGTTTTCTTAAAGATGGATTCGATTCATGGAATAATGCTTATGTAGATAACGGTGCAGGAAAAACAACAGAAATCGTTAAGGCAAGCGGAAAACCTCATGATGAGAACAAAACAGTATCTTACTTCGCAAGACTTGGCTGGAACTGGAAAGAAACTTATATGATTAATGCTACAGTACGTCGTGACGGGTCTTCTAAATTTGCGAGCGGTAACCGTTTCGGTACTTTTCCTTCTGTTTCCGCAGGTTGGACTATCTCTAATGAGAGCTTTATGGAAAGTACGCAGAATATAATTGATTTTCTGAAAATTCGTGCAAGCTGGGGTCAGGTTGGTAATCAGAATATTGATAATTATCAGTATCTGGCACCAATCAAATCATCTAATACTAATTATGTATTTGGTACAGTATATGGAAATGAAGGTAATATATGGGGCGCTTATCCAAGTCGTTTCGCTAATCCTGATATTACATGGGAAACTTCAGAGCAGACAAATATTGGTATCGATGCCCGCTTTATCGGAAGTCGTTTAGGTCTTAATGTTGATTTTTATAAGAAAATAACTAAAGACTGGCTTGTTGAGGCACCTATACTTGCCACAGCCGGAACAGGCGCGCCTTTTATCAATGGTGGTGATGTAAAGAACACGGGTGTTGAGATTGCTCTGTCATGGAATGATAAATTAGGTAAGGACTTTTCTTATAATGTAGGTCTTAACGGTGCTTTTAATAAAAATAAAGTTGGAGCTATACCTACAGAAGATGGTATAATACACGGTTCAACAAATCAATTATATGATAATACTCCTGAATTTTATAGAGCTCAAAACGGTTATGCTATAGGCTATTTCTGGGGATATCAGACTGCCGGTATTTTTCAGAATCAGGAACAGATAAATAATTGGATCGCGGCAGGTAACGGTACTCTACAGTCTACTCCTCAGCCTGGTGATGTGATTTATATTGACAGAAATCATGACGGTGTAATTAATGAAGATGATAAAACAGATCTTGGCAATGGTATGCCGGACTTTACTTACGGGTTAAATCTTGGTATTACTTATAAAAACTTTGACATCTCGGTTACGGCCAGCGGTTCGGTAGGTAATAAGATTGTGCAGTCATACAGAAACCACGCTAATAAATATGCTAATTATACTACAGCTATTCTTGATCGTTGGACAGGAGAAGGAACTTCAAATAAAATGCCACGCGTGACTGAATCTAACATAAACTGGCAATTCTCAGATCTTTATGTACATGATGCAGATTTTCTTAGAATAAGTAATATTACTATCGGTTATGATTTTTCTAAGTTAATGAATTGTAAGTATGTCTCACAGGCAAGAATCTATGCCCAGGTACAAAATGCTTTCACTTTTACTAAATATGACGGAATGGATCCGGAAATCGGATACGGTACAGACGGTTGGGTATCAGGTATTGATTTAGGTTATTATCCTCGTCCGAGAACAATCCTTTTTGGTGTGAATCTTAAGTTCTAATAAGTGAAAAACAAATTTCGAATATTATGAAAAATATAAAACTAAATATTGTGGTTAGCGGATTGGCGGCTTTAACGCTTACAGCCTGCGCGGATAGTTTTCTTGATGTGTCATCAAAAACAGAATCCAATACCGCTACTTTTTATAAGACAGAAACAGATGCCTATCGCGCTCTTGTCGGTTGTTATGATGGTTGGCAATGCACAACAAGTAATAACGGAATAGCATTTTATCTTGCTTCGGAAGTTATGTCTGATAACTGTTTCGGTGCTACCGGAAATACAGATAACAGAGACTATCAGGCTATAGACAGATTTGATATCACTCAGTCTTCGTCATCGCTTAATCTATATGAATCTGAATGGAAGAATTATTACGCTGCTATTTATCGTTGTAACGTGCTCCTTCTTAATGAAGAAAATATAGTGTGGAAAACTGAACGTACACGAAACATCTATATGGGTGAATGTCGTACGATCAGGGCTATGTGTTATTTTGATATGACAAGACTATGGGGGGCTATTCCTTTACTTACTGAACCATCTCAGGATAATATTCCACAGTCTGATCCGTCGGAAATATATGAAGTTATTTTTAAAGATCTTAAATACGCAGCTGACAACATACCGGAAGATGCGTATCCGAAAGCAAATACAACAGCCGGAGAAGCTTATAAAGCGGAACCTAATGACGGGCATATAACTTGCTACGCAGCAAAGGCTTTACTTGCGAGAGTTTATCTTTATTATACAGGATACTATGGTGTCGAGCCTCAGTCGGTAACTAAAGCGGAGGTTCTTGATGGTCTTGAAGATATAATTGCTTCCGGACAGTATGATCTGGTACCGGATTTTAAAGATCTATGGCCTGCAGCATCATCAGTGGCAATGGAAATACCTGAAGGTACAGATATGTCGAAGGAGTCAAATAAAGCATCGTTCTATAAGTGGGATCCTGATAAAACAACTTATGCCGGTGATGGTAATTGTGAGACTATTCTTGCGCAGAAGTTTAATTATACGCAAGATTATAATGGAAATGCTGATGGCAACCGATGGTTGGTGATGCTTGGCATACGTAATATCAGTTCAAGCCCTTATGGACAGGGATGGGGTGCTGCTACAGTGAATCCAAGATTGTATAAGTCTTACGATAATGACGATACAAGACGGACAGCGTCTATAATAAACCTGACTTCAGAGGGAATAACAGGAGTAAAAGACTTTACTAAGAAGCATGTGTCAGACCAGCGTGAGTATACGGGATATACAATAAAGAAATATACTCCGCTATCATTTGCCGATGGTACAAGCGCGCTGACAGGTTTAGGAGATGGTGATTTTCAGATTTCGCAATATCAGGATTTTATCGTGGTTCGTTATTCTGATGTTCTTCTTATGGCTGCGGAGCTTGGAAGCTCTAATGCTCAGACTTATATGGATAATGTGAGAGCGAGAGCAGGACTAAAATCGGTAGCAGCTACAAAAGAGAATATTATTAAAGAGAGAATGTATGAATTTGCCTTTGAAGGTCAGAGATATTGGGATCTTCTTCGCCAAGGTGTTGATTACGCAGCCAATGAACTGATAGAGAATGAGGTGTCGGTGACAAGCGGTGGCGCACCAGACGTTATAACTATAAGCGCGGCAAAATTTAAATCTACAAAAGGTTTGTCTCAGATACCTGGTAATCAGATTACATTGTCAAAAGGAGTTCTTAAACAGAATGATGGTTGGAAATAACTAATTTAAAAAGCAAAAGTTATGAAAAGATTAATCTTAAAAATATATAGCGCTTTGGCATCAGCCATGCTTCTGATTGTTGCATCCTGTACTCCGGAAAGTTATGAGCTGTCAGGTATTGATGTTAATGCCGGTGACCTTGTAGAAGGTATTGCCTATGTAGTAACTCCGGATGCTCAGAACTCAAATATAATTCATCTTAAGAGTAAACTTAGCAATAATTATCAAATCCTGTGGGAACATCCTCAGGGTAGGTCGATTGGAAGAGAGGTGACGCTTAAAATGCCATTTAACGGAGATTATGAAGTTAAGTTTGGTGTAATGACCCGAGGCGGGTATGTATATGGCGAGCCTCATAAGTTTTCGATAGAAACTTTTTGTGAGGACTTCTTAAGTGATCCGCTTTGGACTGTACTTACAGGTGGAGTCGGAGAGGAAAAAACATGGGTTCTTGATGTAAATGAAGAAGGTGTATGTAAGTTTTTTGACGGGCCTTTATTCTTCTACGGCACAGACTGCAGATGGCTTGAAGATCATTCGGCTTCACATGGCTCGGGTGATGGCGATTGCTGGAACTGGAACGCGGACTGGGCAGGTAACGGAAGCTGGATCTTTGGTAGTACCGGAGCTGCAAACTACGGAACGATGACTTTTGATCTTAAGGGTGGAGCTAACCTTACTGTTGTAGATATTAACGGGAAAGTGACAAAAGGAACTTTCTCTATGGATACAGACAATTACACAATGAAAACAACAGACGTCACAATGATACATGATCCGGGTCGTGACGCAATCGTAACTCAATGGGGTAATATCACTGTTCTGTCATTGACAGAGAATACAATGCAGCTGGCTGTATTAAGAGATAATGATCCAAGTGAGGGTCCTTGTCTGCTATGCTACAACTTTATCTCTAAAGATTATTCTGACAATTGGCGTCCGGAGGTGCCGCAGGAGCCAATCGTAGTACCTTATCCGGGTGATGATTCGAATAATGATCTTACAACAATAGTTACATCTACAATGAAATGGACTATGAATACCCAGGCCCCTTTTGACTGGATGTGGTGGAATAAAACTATTAACGAATGGGAAACAAACGGATTCGCTTCATATAGTGATTATGTTAATTCTAAATGGGCTCCTACTTTTCAACAATCAGGAGCGGAAGCATTTTCTATGACTCTGACTAAGACGAAAGATAATGAAGGTACATATGTTATAGAAACGATGGCATTTGAATCTGTGGATGGTTCGTATACTATAGATGGAAACATAATCAATTTCGATAAAAAGATAAAGTTCCTTGTTACAAATAATGATAAATCAAGTATTGAAACATCTACACTACATATTATCAAAAAGGAACTTAATCAGGGTGAGATAAGTGAAATGTGGTTAGGTATTCCTACAAAGGTTAATGGTTCGGGAGAAATTACGGAATATCAGTTTTTTAAAGTTAATCCGGTAAAAGAAGAGGGCTCAAGTTCATCTCCTGGTACAAAAGTAGCATGTGATAATTCCAAGATTCTTTATGGAGATCTTGAAGGTAAAGGTAATTATCGTATAGAGATTTTTAACGAGTATAGCGGTACGAGCACAAGTTTAGATCCGGGTGTAAATATGGATGACCTGAAATTTAAATTCCGTTGTGACGTGACATTTACTATCACAGGTCTTGGTACTCTCAACTCTCCTGTAACAGCTTATCTGATGTGTAATAGTGTAAATCAATGGGATGAAGCAGCATCTAGCGCTGTTAATTGTCAGGTAACGGGAGACGGTACATATACAGTATCTGCTTTAGCTGAAGGAACAACTGCTCCGAGCGTTTTCCTTGTAGAACTATTAGCGGTTCAGGGACAGACAGATATTGATTTGTCAGTAGATGATACTAATATCCATCCAACGGTAATCACGACTATTGATAGTATCGTATTAGATAAGAAAGATGATAATTGAGTTATTTAACAGATCTGTATGCGCAATCATTATATGATTGCGTGTACAGAGTTTAAACGCTTTAAATCAAAAAATATATGAAAACAAAATATATAACAGGAGCATTGTTTTTAGCTTCATCTCTTTTTGTTGTTTCGTGTAGCGAAGATGAGACTCTTGACATAAATAAAAAACCGATAATATCTGCCATTGAAACAGGTAATGCAGAAGTGACAGCTATATCTGCGGATTTATATGGTAAGGTGACGGGGTTAAGCGGTATGGCATCTTCTTCCTATACAGTTGGTGCTTATTTATCATCTGAAGAAAACCCTCAGGAAACCGGAAAGAAGATAAACGGTTCGCTGGAGTCTGACGGAGTAATAAAAGTCTCTCTTGACGGTTTGGAAACAAACCAGACATATTACTACAGTATGTTTGTTACTCTGCAAAATACGGTCACGACTAATGCGGTTTCATCAGCTAATTTTACTACTATAGGGGCAACGATAACACATCTTGACCCGAGTGACCTAACCTTCGCTACCTGTAAAGTGAATGCTTCGGCGACAGGTATATCTGGCATAGAGTCGGAACTTGCAGGCGGCTTCTTATTTTCTGTAAGTGATGATAAAGATGCTATCAGAAATGGGCTTGATATTAATGCGGGAACAGTTAGTCCGTCAATCTCCATGAATGTAACAGATCTATTGCCAAATACTACTTATTACGCAATGCCATATCTGAATATGGGTAGCGGTTATGTATATGGTGATATAAAGAAGATTCAGACACCGGCAATGGAAGAGGAGCCGGAGTTTGTAGACCTTGGTTTGTCGGTAAAATGGGCTTCGTATAATATTGGTGCAACGAAGGAAGAGGAAACAGGGGCAATGTTCACATGGGCAGATTTGTCGGGATTAAAAATATCAGAGGATGTGCTTGATTACTCTTTCAGGGGTGATATTTACGGACTGAAAGAGTATGATGTTTGCGCTGCATATGGTATTGGCAGACTACCTATACTTGATGAATATAAAGAGCTGATACAAAAATGTAGTACAACTGCAGATGTGGTAAACGGTGTAAATGGTATAAGATTTACAGGTCCAAACGGGAATAGCGTGTTCTTTCCTTCAGCAGGTGTACGCAACGGTAGTGTTATAAGTGATCAGGGTATAACTGGTAATTATAGAACGGGTACTATTAACAGTGCAAATAAAGATTATTGCTATACCGCTACTTTTACCGGTGATAAAACTGAATATATTACTGCTTCTTTGGGTACGGCTATGTCTGTCAGAGCTGTGCAAACAGCGCCCAAACCAATAAATACAGAACTAATATATAAAACGTGGTATATTGATCTAAGAGCAGACGGATCTACAAGACGTTTTGATGGACCTATGTATTTTTATGGATTGAATGACGGTTGGAGAACTGTTGTAGATGGTGAGATATTTATAAGCGATTCATGGAGCTGGTGTCCGAAATGGGATGAAAACAAATGGATTACTGATAGTAAATATTTCGGTACAATGACGTTTGGTCGTGACGGATCTGTTGAGGTTGAGGATTTTGACAATAATGTGAGCTACAAGGGGACATTTGCTATTGATACAGATAATAAAACAATAACCCTTAATAATGCCAATATTCTACACCTTGCTAATTATGATAAGGTAGTTACAAATTGGAACACAGAGTTGAAGATATTCAGTCTGACGGAAGACGGACTACAAATCGGAGCACTAAGGGATAATGATCCAAGTGAAGGTGAGGCTAACCTTGTGTTTAATTTTTCTCCAAGGAATGAGCCAAGTGATATAAATATTTCATTATTGTATCAATCATGGAATCTTGATTTGGATGCGGACGGTGTCTCAAAATATTTTGTAGGACCTGTTTATTTTTATGGGACAGATGACTCATGGTTTACTGTTAATGATGATTATGATGGTAAGGATATTTGGCATTGGGCTCCGGTTTGGAATGAGTCACAATGGATTACTCCGGCTAAAGACTTTGGCATAATGACATTTAATAGTGATGGGACAGTGAAAGTTGTTGATGCAGACAATAACGCAGAGTATGAAGGTACATTTTCGGTTGATTTGCAGGAAAGAACTATTACATTGTCTGGAGCGAAGATTCTTCATACTGCCGCACACGATGCTATTGTAACAAACTGGAGCGAAAAGCTTAGAATACTTTCTCTTAATGATCAGGGATTGCAGATTGCCGTAGTAAGAGACAATGACCCAAATGATGGTCCTTGTCAGCTGGCATTCAATTATATACCAAATATTCCTTCTTATGAGGCGAAGTTATGTTTATACGACGGAAATAATTGGGATAATTATATAACATTCATAAAACCAATTGAAAAGAAACAATACTCAATAACATGTGAAGGCAGTCGTAATGCCGGTATGGTTTATAATCTTGATATTCCTGACTTCTTGATAAAACATCCAAATTCGATAATAACAATAGATAAGATTGAATCAGATGGTAAGTTGCTTGACTTTAACGCAAATAACTTCAGATACGGCAATATAGAAAATAATAATAGTTATAGAATAGAGATATTTAATGTCTGGGGTTCTGGTTCGGCAGATGATTCTCCATTTGGAGAAGGTGGAAAGAAAGAGTCTGAAGAAGCGTTGGCTTTTAATCAGTCATTTACTGTATATTTCTCTATTAAGAAGCTTGATGCTCAATTTGTATTTAATTACGGATTGTCGGATAAAAATTGGGGCTGGGTAGATACTTCTATTAAAACATCTCCGGTATCCGGTAGTATATTTGGCGGAGAATATAGTATCAGATTTGAGACTGAATCGTATAAAGAGGCAAATATGATAAATGTAATTGATCTGAATGGTATGGCCGGTTTGTTTCCTGGTATGAAATCTACATTGAAAGACGTCATCATAGATGATAATTCTGTAAATTTTGATAATGATAAGATTATGTACGGAGATCTGGAGTCGAAGGGTAATTATCGTATCGAATTATATAATATCTATGGAGCGACTGTCAATGATAATCCTTTTGGGGAGATTATTGTAGATGGAGATATGAAGCTTTCTAAGGCTTTGGTTTGTGAAAAATATATTGAGGTGAAGTTTACGATAGACTCGCTGTTTTAAATGAGAGCAGTGTATTAATAACTGTAAAGACAAATATACAAGAGTCATAATTTGGAGATAAATTCTAAAAATTATGACTCTTTTCTTGTTTTATGACTTTAATAACAATTTGTGTATTTATATAATATATCAGTAAATATGTATTTACAAATAATACCTTTATAAATAACAAATGAGACTGAATTTCCTTGTTAAGGAATATATCTTTGCTCATAACATAATACTTGGCAAAAAATTAAATTTAATAGCGATGAAAAACCTTAGATTACTTTCTCAATTATTGATAATTGTACTCACTTTGAGTCTTTTCTCCTGTAATGATTCGGATTCAGACAATAATGTGTCAGAAGTTATTATCAGTAAAGAATCATTATCATTCAGTTTTGCAGGCGGTGAAGATATCATTTATATCCAAGCCGATAAATCAACTAAAGTTACGTCAGACAGCGAGTGGTGTATTGTCACTGAAGAAAATTATAGTTCAGATAAAACAAGAAAATTTTTAGTGTCGGTTGCTCCTAATAATGCTTTGTCAGAGAGAAAAGCTTCAATCTCAGTTGCTACAAATAATGATGTCAAAACGGTAGATGTTGTTCAGGCCGGAGAGTTACAGACAGAAAATGATAATATTATTGTTAAGGCACTCTCTTCTGGCGGTGATTATACTTTAGACATTGTAGCTAATAAACAGCTTTCCATATCAATAAATGGCGAAACATGGATAAATGCTCAATTTACAAAAATAGATAATGGCTATACTTTGAAAGCTGATTTTAAAGCTAATAAAAGATCAGAGCAGAGAAGTGGTATGATAACACTAAGCTCTGATGATAAGAATATTGAGATAAGTGTTTTGCAGGAAGGGGTAGATGAAGCTACAGGAATGAATCTTAACTCGAAGGATCTTGCTAAGGAGATCTATCTTGGATGGAACCTCGGAAATACTCTTGAGGCTGTTGGTAAACAGGGTGATATTTATGTAGGCGGAGAAGTGTCATGGGGCAATCCTTATACTACTCAGGAAATGATAAAAGCAATCAAAAACGCAGGTTTTAATTCTGTAAGAATACCTGTAAGCTGGGATGTTTATTCTGTTAATAAGGATACTCATGAGATTAGTGAAGAGTGGATGGCAAGAGTAAGAGAAGTTGTAGACTATGTTGTTGATAATGATATGTACGCAATGATTAATATACATTGGGACGGCGGCTGGCTTGAAAATAACTGTAATCCTGATAAGAAAGCGGTAAATATAGTTAAGCAAAGAGCTTACTGGACACAGATAGCTAATGAATTTAAGCATTATGATGAGCATCTTTTATTTGCAGGTTGTAATGAGCCGGAGGTAAGGAACGCGACGCAAATGGATGTTTTGTTTGAGTATGAACAAACTTTTATTGACGCAGTAAGAGCTACGGGTGGCAGAAACGCAAAAAGAAATCTTATTGTGCAGGGACCGGTGACAGACATATATCTTACGTTAGATTTGATGAAAATGCCGATTGATAATATACCTGACAGATTGATGATAGAAGTACACTATTATGAACCATGGACTTTCTGTGGTCTTACTGAAGATGTAAGCTGGGGTAAAATGGCTTATCTATGGGGTAAAGCATTTTCTTCACTTGCTACTGGTGAATTGTCAGGCAGATGGACTGCAGACTGCGACGAGCAGCATATGCATAGTCAGTTTAGAAAAATGAAAGAAAAATATGTTGATAATGGCATACCTGTCATACTTGGCGAATTTGGTGTGACATATCGTAAGTTATCGGATAAAACAGCTCAGGAATCTCACGATAAATCAAGAGCATACTACTATGAATACATTACTGAGCAGGCGAAAAATTATGGTTTGGTGCCTTATGTTTGGGATAATGGTGGAGATATGGGGGTATTTAACAGACATACACTTACAACAAATAATCTGATGGAATCAATGTTGAAAGGTGCTTCTGCCGGAATATATCCTTATTGATATGTAATAAAGTTTCTGATTAAATATAGATTATAATACCTGATTTTAAAATTCTAAAAGTAATTAGATCGGAAGAGCGTCGTGTAGGGAAAGAGTGTACGTCCTGGTGTAG
>CAMTOT010000049.1 GCA_947074165.1 uncultured Bacteroidales bacterium | reverse complement strand
ATAATTAATTGTCCAACTTTTTGGGTTCACTTCAGTTTAGTCAGTCTCTTTTTTTATGCAAAAAAATGGATGATCCGTGCCTTTTCAAAAATCTCCCAACCAATACTATATATGAATCAACGGTTGCCGGAAAGTGCAACCGCTGATTCCGACTTTGGAATCAACTGATTCCAAAGAGGGAAACGCCCGTTGCCGATATCGGCAACAGCCGTTGCACATATAGGTTTAGTTAGGATATTTTTGATTTACCTTTCATGTATATTATAACCCTTAATTATTCCTCTTCACAGCCAGTTAATATTTTATTATTAATGATCATTTTACATTTGTTTGAAAATTAATATCATCACACAAATGAGAAAGTGCATTTTATTATTTCTCCTATCTTTCATTGGCGCATACTTAACTTTTGCAGAAGAGGTAAAAGAAGATAATACCAAAGAAAATCAAAGAAAGGAGAAGCCAGATCTAAACAAAATAATTCTTGATGGTTGGTATACAGGCAATCTTGAAACTGTGCTCGACAGAATATCCAAAGAGACAGGACTAGTATTTTCTTTTAATAGGGAATACGCAAAAACTATCACTATCAACACTTCTCCTTTTAAAAGGAGTGTCGATAACTTCATGAAATATGTAGTTTGCAGCGGAAATAAACTTAAATATTTTATTGACGGAGCAGATATTATACATGTAGTTGAAGTGTGGAAACAAGTGGATGACAATAAAATAGCGAAAAAGACAAAAAAAATAACAGAAGCTACTCAAAAGAATATCACTGTTGCCGGCAAAATACTTGATTACGAAAATAATGAAACTCTGCCCTACGTAAATCTCGTTTGTAATGATACAAAAAACGGTGGATCAAGTAATGCCGACGGTGTGTTTTCTCTTCTAAACATACCATCAGATACTTCATCTATTACCATTAGCTACATCGGATACAAACCCCATGTACTTAAGCTGTCTCCTGATATGGATATGAAGAACGTTATGATAAAACTTGAACCATCTACGGAATTACTTAGTGAAGTTATAATACTAAGTGACAAACAGGATCTTCTTCAGACAAATGAGAAAGTTGGACTAATAAAAATGACTCCGCTTAAAATGAATGTTCTTCCGAGTCTTGGTGAGAAAGATATATTTCGCACTTTTCAGCTTATGCCCGGTATAAGCGCGGCAAACGAGAATTCTTCAGGGTTGTATGTAAGAGGAGGTACACCCGATCAGTCTCTGGTACTTTTCGACGGAATACCAATTTATAATGTACAACACCTTTTTGGGTTTTATAGTGCATTCAACAGTAATGCCATAAAAGACATCCAGCTTTATAAAGGAGGATTCGATGCTAAATACGGAGGAAGACTATCGTCCGTTGTTGAGATTACAGGGAAAGAAGGTAATAATAAACGGTTCGGAGCTATGGCTGATGTAAGCTTAATGTCTGTAAACGGTTATGTTGAATTCCCAATCGGAAAGAAAATCACTTTCTTAGCCGCCGGAAGACGAAGCCTGCAAACGTCTCTATACGAATCAATATTTAATCAGTCTACAAGCTCTTCATCATCAACCAATAAACCTATTTATTCGGAAACATCTGACGAAGATGATAAAAAAACTCCTCCCGGAGGCTTTAAAGGACAAGGTAATTCGACCTCTTATGATTCTTATTTTTATGACCTAAACGCGAAGCTTACATATAAACCATCCGTAAACGATATAATTTCACTTAGTTTTTATAACGGTAAGGATGATCTTGACAACTCGTTTACCCCGGAAGGTATGAGCGTGGCCTTTGATAATGAAGATGTGACCGAATGGGGTAATACGGGTGCTGCCGCAAAATGGTCAAGAAACTGGAACAGTCGTCTGTATAGCAATCTTTTGGCTACTTACTCAAATTATTACAATGACAGAATAAGAAGTTCTACATATCCGTATTATCCGAGCGGGAGCTCTTCTTATACTAAGGTCACCGATACGACAGTTGAATCAAACAACCTGGATGATTTTTCAGCCAAGCTTGACTTCGAATATAAGCTAACCAATAAGCAGCAGCTTGATTTTGGTTTTCATGTTTCACAGACAAATACAAATTATATTCTTTCAGAAAATGATACTACAAGCGTGCTTAATACAGTGAGTAACGCAGAACTATATTCACTTTACATACAGGATAAATTCAGTCTTTATAATAGAAGGCTCGAACTTACGACCGGAGTAAGAGCTAATTATTATACCCCAACAAAGAAAACATATTATGAACCTCGTATGACAGCTTCATATGTACTTACTCCTAAGTTAAAGATTAAAGGATCTGCGGGATACTATTACCAGTTCGCAAAAAAGATAACCAGAGAAGATATCATGCAGGGTAACCGCGATTTCTGGCTTATGGCAGATGGTGAACAGATGCCTGTAGGCAGTAGTCTACAGGGAGTTATTGGCTTATCGTATGAAACAAAAGATTATCTTTTCGATGTTGAAGCATATTATAAAAAATTATATGATATATCCGAATACTCTATTCGTACTATGAGTATGAGTTCTGAAATTGGTCAAGGAGGAGGAGGAAGCATGGGCGGTAATCAGATTAGCGGAAACAACTCATCTACAATATACTCTGATCGGTTCTATGCAGGCAATGGTTATGCAAGAGGTATAGATTTTCTTATTCAGAAAAAATATGGCAATTACTCAGGATGGATTGGTTATACAATCGGACAGGTTATTCATAACTTCGAAGATTTGAGTCCCACAAAATATTATGCGTCTAACGATGTGACCCATGAATTTAAAATAGTCAATATCTATAAATGGAGACAATGGGATTTCTCTGCAAACTGGCTTCTCGCTTCTGGTAAACCATATACAGCTCCTGAGGGATTGTACCAGCTTACACTCCCTGACGGTAGTACAAAATATTACTTTACCCCATCTGCTAAAAACGGTAAAAGACTACCAACGTATCACAGGCTTGATCTTGCGGCTACTTACAATTTCAAGATAAAAGATATGTTCCCTTGCTCTGTAAATATCTCCTTATTTAATGTTTATAATCAAAAAAATGTTTGGTATAAAGAGTTTCAGACAGTGGATAATGAGATAGTAGAGACTGATGTAAATTATCTCGGATTTACACCAAACATCAATTTCAGTATAAAATTCTAATCAGAAAACTTATGAGAACATTAAATATATTATCCTTCATAATCTCATTGATTATTCTTTGCTCATTTTTTGGTTGCGAAAAAGAAACTTTCGCTACAGCCGATCCCGATCAGGCTGTAGTGGAAGGTTATCTTTTTCCAGGAAGAATTGCTGAGATAAAAATAAATCAACAGTTTATTTATGAACTAAATGATACGTCTTTTTCTAAACCTATCACAGGTCTTGAAGTGTTGCTTAGCAACATAACGACCGGAAATAGCGAAATACTTAAGTACAATGACGATGAAAAATATATTTCGGAAAATAAGATAGAACATAGTGGAACCTACAGAATAGAATTTATTTACGCAGGTAAAACTGTTTGGGCGGAAACGACTGTTCCCAATCCCATTTCAAACTTCAAAGGCGACGCAGACGAACTTATTCACACGGAAAGATTTTCAGACGATACATTAAGATATGTAAATTATGTATGGGACAATCCCGATTCTGAGTACTACATGGTGTTTATGTACAATTTCGAAACATGGAATTTGCCTGTCTATAATACCTCCCCTTCAAAACTGATTAGAAGTAACCCTGTACAGGATACCATAAAAACGGTTAATTCAAAAGGATTTGATTATTACGGCAGATATAACATTGTACTGTTTAAACTAAATCAGGAATATATAAATCTATACTATGCCTCAGATGCAAACTCTCAGTATATGGGAAATCCTCCCACTAATATAAATAACGGTTTCGGCATATTTACAGCGATGAGCAGTGATACTCTGGTGTTAAGGATAAGATAAAAGTATTATCTTTGCGTATAAACTTAATCAGCTTAGTATGAAATTATTCAGACTTATCATATCCATGTTCTCTATTATTTGCATGTTTTATTCATGTGATAATCAAAATAGTGCGGCAAAAAAAGATGAAGCAAAAGACAAATTCATTATTGCAGGTGAAATTCATAATACTAATGATTCTACTATTGTTGTCGCGGCTATAACAGGACAAAAGATATTGTTTGATACATTAAGACTTGACAGCTGTTATTTTAATTATAAAGGTGTGGCAGATTCATTAAGCAAAGTAAACATTTACTATGCCGACAATGAATATGTCACACTTTTTATGCAGAAAAAAGATTCTGTTTATATAAATATCAATGCGAAGAGAAGATCTTTTGAAAATATAAGTGGCAACGAACTAAACGAACTTCTTTACTCCGCATATGTAGATTCTGTAAAAAGTAATGGTGAAAAGGCAATAAGAGAATTTATTCTTAGAAATAAAGATAACGGAGTATCAGTAGCATTGTTAACTCAAACATTAGATTCATTTGCTCGTCCCAGAGAAGTATCAGCACTGATTGATTCTATATCACCTTTATACAAAACTGAATTCATTAAAAATGAAATAAAGAATTATTCTTCAGTAAAAAATAAAATAACATTAGGATCTAAGATGCCCTACCTATACCTAAAGGGTACTGATGAAAAGAGACATAATGTTTATGATAACCGTGATTATGTGACCATAGTTTCGTTTTGGGCTTCTTTTGACTCTATATCGGTAGCAAAGGTAAAATCACTTAAGGATATTAGTAAGAAATATAAAAACAGACCTTTACGTTTCGTTAATATCTCTGTTGATGATAATGATTCTATCTGGAGAGCTAAAGTAAAAAGCTTAAACCTCCCGGGTGTAAATACTCGTATACAAAAAGGATGGAATGATGAGCTTATAACTAAAACAGGAATCACTACACTGCCTTATAACTATATTGCTGATACTTTATTAAATATCAGAAAAATTGATATCTACGATAAAGATCTGACTGATTACCTTGAGAAAAATGTACCCAAAAAGATAAAAAACAAAGAAAAGGATAAGAAAAACACTAATAAAATTAAGTGATAATACCCTATTATCTATCGCTTTACTTTTATAAAAAAACTTTTCGTATTACAATTTGTTTAATAGATAAACTAAATATCTATTAATCTATGTTAGTAAAAACTTATACTGCCGCCATAAATGGTATCGACGCGAATATCGTAGATTGTGAAGTTGTTGCTAACAATGGTATAAGAGTTATTATTGTAGGTCTGCCTGACGCAAGTGTAAAAGAGAGCAGAGACCGCATTCAATCCGCGACTAATCAGTGCGGATTAAAATTCCCTCGCAAACAGATTATTGTTAATTTATCTCCTTCAGATATAAAAAAGGAGGGAGCCCACTATGATTTACCTATAGCGATAGCTATACTAGCGGCAGGTGAGGTAATAACAAGTAATAAACTTGAAAATTATCTTATAGCAGGAGAGCTTTCATTAGACGGAAGCGTAAAAGATATAAAGGGAGCTTTACCTATTACTCTAAAAGCTCAAAAAGAAGGATTCAAGGGCATTATTTTACCCAAAGGAAACGTAGCTGAAGCCGCAGTTGTAAATAATATTGACGTAATAGGAGTAGAAAATATTAAACAGGTAACAGACTTTCTTACCGACACCATAACTATTAATCCCACTAAAGCAGATAGCTATTCGTTTGATGTTGACAATCATCTATATGATTTTGATTTCAATGAAGTAAAAGGTCAGGACGATGTAAAACGTGCGTTCGAAGTAGCTGCAAGTGGATTTCATAATATCTGCCTTGTAGGTCCTCCCGGAGCAGGGAAATCAATGATGGCAAAAAGACTTACTACTATACTTCCTCCTCTGACAATTGAAGAGGCACTTGAAACAACTAAAATCTATTCCGTAAGCGGAAAGAATAATCATAAGGGTCTTATCACGACCCGGCCGTTTCGCGCTCCTCATCATACAATATCAAGTGTAGCTTTAATCGGAGGAGGAACTAATCCAATGCCTGGAGAAATATCGCTTGCCCACAACGGTGTACTTCACCTTGATGAGTTTAATGAGTTTAGCAAACAGGTGCTTGAAGTGATGCGTCAGCCTCTTGAGGAAAGAGAAATTACAATATCGAGAGCAAAACAGACTGTGACCTTTCCTGCCAATATTATGCTGGTTTGCTCAATGAACCCTTGTCCATGCGGATATTATAATCACCCTACAAAAGAGTGTGTATGCACCCCTACAACTCTAAAAAAACATCTTAACAGAATTTCAGGTCCGCTTCTTGACCGTATTGACATTCAGCTTGAAATCGTACCTGTACCTTTTGATGATATATCATCAAACAGAATAACGGAATCGAGCGCTGAAATACGCAAACGAGTGATAGCAGCACATAAAATACAGGAAGAGCGATACCGCGATGAGCCTGGTATATACTGCAACGCTCAAATGAATACAAGACTTCTTAATAAATACGCACAACCTGATATAAAAGGTCTTGAGAGATTAAAAAAAGCAATGAATGTTTATTCACTTTCGGCAAGAGCTTATAGTCGCATACTTAAATTAAGTCGTACTATCGCAGATCTCGAAGGAAGCGAAGCTATAAATGTAAATCATATTAGTGAGGCTATTCATTACAGAAATCTTGATCGTGCTACTTGGGGTAACTGATTTTACTCTTAACCTCCTATTATTTACCATTGAGCATATAAACCTGATAAACAAGTATTTCATATTATTACATTAGTATTAAATATTACTATTATGAAATACCTTGTTAAATTTACATTCTTACTTATTAGTGTCACCCTTTTTTCTTGTTGGAGTGACAATACGGAGGATATACTCGACGACAACTCCGATTCTCAGGTTTCCCTTCCTGAGGAAGATAATGACCTTATTGAAAACTCTGTATTTTCTTCCGTTGTTGAAATAAAATTCGGCAGCAGCGTCGGGATTGTAAACCCACACTCTTCGTCTTCTGTTTCAGTTACTACGTCAGGCAACAATGTCATAGTAAAATCTACGATTAAAGAGGTCGAATATATTATCTCAGGAGAAACATCCAATGGATCGCTTACAATATATAGCGATTATAAATTCAAATTAACTCTCGATGGTGTAGATATTACAAGCAGTGAGGGTCCGGCCATAAACATTCAGTCAAAGAAAAGAATCTTCGTTGTAGTAAACAATAACACTGTCAATAAGCTTACTGACAGTAACAATTATACATCATCATCAGAAGACAAGAAAGCAACTTTTTTCAGTGAAGGACAACTCATTTTTTACGGTAACGGAAAACTAAACATTACAGCCAAATATAAACATGCTCTTGCCAGCGATGATTATATAAGATTTAAAGATGCAGACCTTACCGTAAGCGCTACAGTATCGGACGCAATACATGCCAACGACGCCATAATTATTGAAGATGGAACATTTAACCTCACTTCATCGTCAGACGGTATACAATGTGATAAAGGTTATATCATGATTGGAGGTGGAACAATTAATATAAATTGCGCAGACGACGGCATTTGTATATCTACCGATGCGGCTACAGCCGACGGATATATATCAATACTGGGGGGAGTTATCAACATAACGACAACAGGTACATCAGCAAAGGGAGTAAAGGCAATGGGAAATCTATATTATAATGACGCCTCAATATATATAAAAACATCAAGAAGTGGCAGCGAAGGTATGGAAAGCAAAAATATTATGACTATAGACGGGGGCGAGATAGAGATTGAGGCTTACGATGATTGTCTAAATGCGTCAAAAGCTATAATCATAAACGGAGGAAATATTTACTGCTATTCATCATCCAATGACGGAATTGACAGCAATGGAACTCTTACCATTACAGGAGGCATAATTGTCTCGATAGGCACTACTACACCCGAAGAGGGCTTCGACTGTGATAACAATATGTTCAAAATAACCGGAGGTACGCTTGTTGGTCTTGGCGGTTCATCAAGTAGTCCTACCACAAGCGTTTGTACTCAACCTACTATATGGTACTCCGGCTCATGCACTACAAATAATATAATTAATATATCTACTTCCACCGGAGCTACAGTTTGTTCGTTTGTCGTGCCACGCACTCTTAATCAGATGTCTTTCTTATACAGCTCAGCAGATCTTTATACAAACAACTCTTATATAATAAACACAGGAGGCAAAATATCCGGAGGAGAATCATTTCACGGCTTATATTCAGGAGAGACATATTCAGGAGGTACACAGGCATACAGCTTCACTATCAACTCGATGCTAACTAAAGTAGGGACTTCTACCGGTGGCGGTGGCAATCCTGGCGGAGGTGGCGGAAGACCTTGGTAATACCCTTATATGCTTAAAATTTATAATTCCACTTTTATTAATTATATTTGCACAAGAGTCATTTCACTCTGAATATCAATTTATTTAGTAAATTAAATTTGTTTTAAAAGTGGCAAAAAGTGTGGTGGAAACACCTTTAATGAAACAATATATAGAGATGAAGAACGCGCATCCCGATGCCGTTCTTCTTTTTCGTGTGGGGGACTTTTATGAAACATTTTCAGAAGACGCTATCATTGCTTCTGAAATTCTGGGCATTACGCTTACACGACGCGCAAATGGCGCAGCAAGTTATGTAGAGCTTGCCGGATTTCCTCATCACGCGCTCGACACTTATCTGCCCAAGCTGGTCAGAGCGGGCAAACGAGTGGCTATATGCGAACAGCTTGAAGACCCAAAACTGACTAAGAAACTTGTAAAAAGAGGTATTACCGAACTTATTACACCCGGAGTTTCCATTAACGACAACATACTTAATCATAAAGAAAATAATTTCCTTGCAGGTATCTGTTTCGGCAAAGGAAAAGAAGAGTGTGGGGTAGCTTTCCTTGATATATCTACAGGCGAGTTTATGACGGCGGAAGGATCTTTCGATTACATTGATAAACTTCTTAACAACTTTGCGCCTAAAGAGGTACTTTTTGAAAGAGGTAAAAAAAATGCGTTCGAGGAGAAGTTTAATAATAAATACTTCACTTTCGAACTCGATGACTGGATGTTCACATCAGACGCCGCTCATGATCGTCTAATAAAACAGTTTGAAACTAAAAATCTCAAAGGTTTTGGTGTTGATCATCTTAAAAACGGAGTTATAGCATCTGGTGCACTTCTATATTATCTTGATATTACCAAGCACTCTCAACTGGGACATATCACATCCTTATCTCGTATAGAACAAGACGGGTATGTGCGTCTTGATAAATTTACAGTTCGTAGTCTGGAGCTTGTTTCCACGATGAACGATGGCGGCACTTCCCTGCTTCAGGTTATTGATAATACTACAACTCCAATGGGAGCCCGTCTGCTTAGAAGATGGGTACTATTTCCTCTTACTAATGTAAAAGCGATAAACGAACGACTTGACGTTGTTGAGTATTTCTTTCGTGAGCCGGATGTCAAAGAAGAGATTGATCTTAACCTGTCTCTAATTGGCGACCTCGAACGAATTATATCTAAAGTAGCCGTAGGCAGAGTTAATCCGCGTGAGGTGCAGCAACTCAGAGTAGCCCTTTCAGCTCTTGTTCCTATTAAAAAACTTTGCGAATCATCAGACGATCCTTCTCTTAAAAGAATAGGAGAACAGATTAATCTATGCGAACTCATGCGCGATCGCATAGAGAAAGAGATTACGGCTGATCCGCCTACTTTGCTCAATAGAGGATCAATTATCAACAAGGGTGTTAATAAAGATCTTGATGAACTACGTGAAATAGCTTTTTCCGGTAAAGATTTTCTTATGAAGATTCAAAAAAGAGAAAGTGAAGAAACAGGAATACCAAGTCTTAAAATCAGCTTCAATAATGTATTCGGATACTATATTGAGGTAAGAAACACTCATAAAGATAAAGTGCCTGAAGGCTGGATCAGAAAACAGACTCTTGTAAACGCGGAAAGATACATAACACAGGAACTTAAAGAGTATGAAGAAAAAATACTCGGTGCTGAAGAAAAAATTCTTTCTCTTGAGACTGCTCTGTTCAACGACCTTGTTTTAAACCTGGCTGAGTACATACCGACTATACAACATAACGCAAATCTTATAGCGCGTCTCGACGTGTTAATATCTTTTGCTAAAGCAGCTAATATAAACAGATATATCAGACCTGTTATTGACGAATCACTTACTATTGATATAATAAACGGACGACATCCGGTCATTGAAAAACAATTACCTAAAGGAGAAGTGTATGTATCAAATAATGTAAAGCTTGACAATGATACCGAGCAGATAATGATTATTACGGGTCCCAACATGGCAGGTAAATCAGCTCTGCTTCGACAGACTGCTCTTATCACGCTTATGTCGCAGATAGGTTGCTTTGTACCCGCAGAGTCTGCGAAAATAGGTTTTGTTGATAAGATATTCACACGTGTAGGTGCGTCAGATAATATCTCACTCGGAGAATCAACCTTCATGGTTGAAATGAATGAGGCTTCTGATATTCTTAATAATATATCTGAAAGAAGTCTTATACTTTTTGATGAGCTCGGACGCGGTACAAGCACATACGACGGCATTTCAATAGCATGGGCAATCGTAGAAAATATACATGATAATCCGAAAGGGCATCCTAAAACTCTTTTTGCCACTCACTATCACGAGTTGAATGAGATGGAAAAACTTTACGATCGCATTGTAAACTATAATGTATCTGTAAAAGAGGTTGAAAACAGGATTATATTTCTGCGTAAACTTGTAAAAGGAGGAAGCGAACACAGTTTCGGTATCCATGTGGCCAAACTCGCGGGTATGCCTCAGTCTATAGTAAAACGCGCTGATGTTATACTTAAACAGCTTGAAACCGACAATCGCCAATCGTCTGTCGGATCTAAAAGTGATGATAAGTCGGGGAAAGGAGATCTTTCAAAACATATAAAAGATATCAAACCTAAAAAAGGTTCTGACAATGGCATGCAGTTAAGCATATTTCAACTTGACGATCCTGTTTTATGTCAGGTAAGAGACGAAATAAGAAATATGGATATTAACAATCTTACCCCTATAGAAGCTCTTAATAAGTTGAGCGAGATTAAAAAAATTGTAATGGGTAAATAAAATAGACCTTAAAAAAATAACGGATATTCTTCATTTCAGAATATCCGTTATTTTTTTATGCTACAAGAACTTTCACTCCAGTCTCTTTTCTTATCCTTTCTGCTATAATTTCAAGCTCATCTTTATCAACCTTTATCAACGCTTTTTCAGGCGTGGGTCTGTCTATAGAATATATCATAATATCCTTAGGCTTAATAGTTTTAATAGCCTCTATTAGCCCTTTCACCTCTTTTTCAACAGTGTTATCAACAATATGTCCGTTATGCTCTCCTCTAAGAAACATGGTCTGAAGAGTAACGTTCCCGTTAAATTTAGCCAGATTGGCAATTATCTCATCAATATCAAAATCCTTACTATTAGGCGCATCTATAAGGTCTACTGTTTCTTTTAATACTGAGTCAAGTTTAAGTATATTGTTATCAACATAAGTCAGGGCATCAAATACATCAGGATTACCTATTCTTGTGGAATTGGATAAAACAGAAACTTTAGCGTCAGGAAAATAGATATCCCTCAGCTTTAAAGTATCAAATATTATATCATGAAATTCCGGATTTACAGTTGGTTCCCCGTTGCCCGCGAAAGTAAATACATCAGGAGTCACTCCATCTTGTTTCAGCTTTTCGAGTTTTGATTTAAGAGCATCATAAACCTCGGTGCGTGTCGGCATTCTATTATCATCACGTCCGTCGGCATTATAACCGCATTCACAATAAATACAATCGAAAGAACATAGCTTACCATGATTTGGGAGTAAATTAATCCCTAATGAAGTGCCAAGACGACGGCTATGAATCGGACCAAATACAGTTTCTGAAAATAACATCTTAATGTATTTTAATTGAATAACTCATTTATCTGAAAACAAAGATACTCCTTTTAAAAGATGAATTTTATAATTTTATTTTAATTTGAACAGACAAATCATTCTTAACATTGCCTTTTATTTTTTCAAGTCCGCTTCCTATCTCATCTCTGTCATAATAGCGTGTCTGATTAAACTTCATGTTCATTACTATATTTCTGTTGAAACTAAACGATGCCGAAGCAGATATATTTACACCTGAACCATAAAAAGAAGGTATAGCAAGTCCGGAAATGTCGGAACGGTCTGAAAAATATATGCGCGAAGAATAATCCTGAGTATTGAAAACCGTATAAGAAAAAGCTTGTTTACATTGTTTTTGTTTACAATTTAGAAATATTGTTACTGCACTACCTTCAGACTTCTCTGTATAAGCATTTTGAGACTCCTTAAATCGCTTTTCATAGAAAATACAAGTAGCACTAACACCACAGGCAAAAAACTCCGTAATATTGCTATAAATATTCAAATAGAAATTATCTCTTCTGGCAGGCACTATAACTTTCTGACCAAGCACAGAATCTATACCG
>CAMTOT010000048.1 GCA_947074165.1 uncultured Bacteroidales bacterium | reverse complement strand
TCTACACCAGGACGTACACTCTTTCCCTACACGACGCTCTTCCGATCTAACCGAAGATAAAGAGTGGCAAGACTATTCCGAAATGCTCAAACTGAGCGGTTTTAATGAATAAAAGGGTCGGATCGTAGGTATACTTTGGTTAGTAAAACTTCACATTGCGAATTCATTCTCATATTAAAAACTATTCTTTAATATATCATTCAGATAATGTTGTATAAGTATAAACGTGTTGCCGTAAAGATCGGCAGTAATGTATTGACACGTAAGGACGGTACACTGGATATTACCAGGATGTCGGCTATTACAGATCAAGTCGCTTTACTTCATAAAGCAGGAGTGCAGGTGATTCTTATATCATCCGGGGCTGTAGCTTCCGGACGTAGTGAGCTGAAAGTTAAACATAAACTTGATCAAGTGTCTCAAAGGCAGCTTTTTTCAGCTGTCGGTCAGGCCAAGCTGATAAATCGCTATTATGAGCTTTTCAGAGATCACGGCATAGCTTGCGGGCAGGTATTGACTACCAAGGAGAACTTTGGTACACGCCGCCATTATCTGAATCAGAAGAACTGTATGGATATCATGCTCGAAGAGAATGTTATACCTATAGTAAATGAGAATGATACAATCTCTGTTACTGAACTGATGTTTACCGACAATGACGAGTTATCAGGTCTTATAGCTACTATGATGCAGTCTGAGGCTCTGATTATATTGAGTAATATAAACGGTATATATACAGGCAATCCTTCAGATCCTTCATCAGAAGTGATCAGAGAGATTGATTCTAACAGGATTGATATTTCTTCATACATACAGACCGGAAAGTCGAGCTTTGGTCGCGGAGGTATGGTCACTAAATACAATATAGCGCGTAAGGTTGCCGATGAAGGGATAGAAGTGATCATTGCCAATGGTAAAACAGATGATATACTCCCTTTGGTGCTTCACAAAAACAGCACTCAGGTGTGTACGCGTTTTCTACCGTCGCAGAAAGTGGTCTCTTCAGTAAAGAAATGGATTGCTCATTCAGATGGATTTGCTAAAGGAGAGATACATATAAATCAGCGTGCCGTAGATGTATTAAACGGAGATAAAGCCATAAGTATTCTGCCGGTTGGCGTTATTGACGTGAAAGGTGTTTTTGAGTCAGATGACATCGTAAAGATAATCGGCCCTGACAATAGTCAGATTGGAGTCGGAAAGATTGCTGTTGATAATAATAAAGCGCGAGAACTGATGGGACGAAAAGGAGAGAAACCTTTTGTTCATTATGATTATTTATATCTGTATTAATAAAAGATTATGACTAATATAATTCCTTCACTTGAACAAGCCCGCCAGGCTTCTAAAGAACTTCTTCTGCTTGGAGACAGCAAGATAAATAAGGTGATACTTGCTCTTGCCGACTCGGTAGAAATAAATGTAGAAACAATCATAGATGCTAATAAAAAGGATCTTGCCCGTATGGACAAATCAGATCCAAAATATGATCGTCTTCTTCTCAATAAACAACGAATATCAGATATTGCGTCAGATATAAGAAGTGTAGCTTCTCTGACCTCACCGTTTAATCAGGTTCTCGAATCTTACACACGTCCTAACGGGATGAAGATAACGAAGCTTAGCGTACCGTTTGGGGTGATAGGTGCGATATACGAGGCAAGACCAAATGTAAGTCTTGACGTATTTACTCTTTGTTTTAAAGCTGGCAATGTATCTGTTCTAAAAGGTGGTTCGGATGCAGACGCGTCAAACAAAGCTATCGTATCTGTCATACACTCTGTATTAAAGGATCATGGCATTTCAGAATCGGTTTGCACGCTTTTGCCGGCAGATCGAGAGGCTACCGCTCAACTGCTGAGTGCAGTCGGATATGTTGATCTTTTAATTCCACGTGGCAGCAGTTCACTTATTAATTATGTCAGGGAGAATGCCGCTATACCGGTTATAGAAACCGGAGCAGGTATTTGTCATTGCTATTTTGATAAATATGGTGATACGGGCATAGGCGCGGCTATTATTAATAATGCAAAGACAAGGAGAGTCAGCGTGTGCAATTCTCTAGACTGTCTTGTTATTCATGAAAAAAGAATATCAGATTTACCTGCGTTATGCGGTAAGTTAGCTCAAAGCAATGTTATTATCTATGCAGATCAGTCAGCATTTAATGTATTGAACGGTCATTATCCTTCAGAGCTTTTGCAACATTCGGATGAAGATAGTTACGGTACAGAGTTTCTTGACTATAAACTTGCAATTAAAACGGTATGTTCAATGACTGAGGCTCTTGAACACATCGCTAAATATTCATCAAAGCATAGCGAGACAATTATCACGGAGGATGAATCTCGTAAAGAACGTTTTAGAATACTTGTTGACGCTGCCTGTGTTTATACAAATGTGTCGACGGCATTTACGGACGGAGGTCAGTTTGGCTTTGGCGCTGAGATAGGTATTAGTACACAAAAGCTGCACGCAAGAGGACCTATGGCACTCCGTGAAATAACCTCTTATAAATATATTATTGACGGAAATGGTCAGATAAGATAGCCGTACATTGCAGACTCAAAAACGAAAAAGGAGATAATAAAGCCATATTGGAATTGTTATCTGCTTTTTTATTGCATTAATATACATTATAGTTTTATTTATTGCATATATGCTTAAAAACTATCATTTACAGTGTATTTATTTGCATAAATAGAGTATCTTCAACGTATAAACTAAAATATTCATACAATATACGCATAAATATGAGAAACTTTACGAGCGTTCACGATCTGGGAGACCTGAAAGGAGCAATAAAAGAAGCACTGGAAGTAAAAAAAGACAGATTCGCATATCAGCATTTGGGTAAGAACCGTACTCTTCTTATGATATTCTTTAACTCAAGTCTGCGTACAAGGTTAAGTACACAGAAAGCTGCTACCAACCTTGGAATGAACGTTATTGTTCTTGACGTTAATCAGGGAGCGTGGAAGCTTGAGACAGAACGCGGCGTAATTATGGACAGTGACAAGCCGGAGCATCTGCTTGAAGCTATTCCTGTTATGGGTTGTTATTGTGATGTAATAGGTGTACGTGCTTTTGCTACATTTGAAAATAAAGAAGATGACTATAGCGAGAAGATCGTTAATCAGTTCATAAAATATTCAGGAAGACCAGTGTTCAGTATGGAGGCAGCTACAGGGCATCCTCTTCAGGCCTTTGCCGATATGATTACTATTGAGGAGCATAAGACAAAAGAGCGCCCTAAAGTAGTACTTACATGGGCCCCTCATCCACGTGCTTTGCCTCAGGCTGTGCCAAATTCATTTGCACAGTGGGCGGTAGCCGCCGGATATGAAGTTGTGATTACCCATCCGGAAGGATACGAACTGAATAAAGAATTTACTGATGGAGCTACGATAGAGTATGATCAGAAAAAAGCATTTGAAGGCGCTGATTTTATTTATGCTAAAAACTGGGCTGCTTATGAAGATCCCAATTATGGTAAAATTTTATCAACAGACCGTGCCTGGACTGTAGATTCAGAAAAGATGGCACTTACAGATAATGCTTTTTTCATGCATTGCCTGCCGGTCAGACGTAATATGATTGTTACTGATGATGTGATAGAGTCAGACCGTTCTCTTGTGATACCTGAAGCGGCAAACAGAGAAATATCAGCAGAAGTAGTCCTTAAAAGGATACTTGAGTCTCTTTGATCGGAAAAATATAAATAACTGATAATAAAGGAAAGTGTCATCACGGTATGTTAAAAGTACTGTGATGACACTTTTTTTATGAAAGGTATTTCAAATTTTAAAACAAAAATCCTTAATTTGGCATAGCCTAATTAACAAATTTGACTATTATGAAATACCTTATATTCGCTTTAATGATTGCTCTGGGTGCATGTATTATAACTTCAAGCTATGATACAGAAAACCGATTTGAAGCAGAACTGAGCGAGGCTGTGATTGAATCCGGCTCTCTTATAAGCGACTATACCAACTTCAAATGGGATACAGCTTATATCGTAAAACCATACTCATCACATGCCGAACAAAAGAAAGAGAAGTTTCCCGATTATGTTAAAACAGAGATTGAGAAAATTAGTATGACAGATTACGAATGTGTTTTGGTCTTTACTAATAACGGGAAATATGTAAAGCATGCAAAAGTAAGACGAGGAATTTTTGATTTCGCGCATCACCCAGATGTTGTGACTTCAAAAGATAAAATACTTCTCTAAACAAAAAAACAGGCTGAACGATATTTAATTCGTTCAGCCTGTTTCTTGTTTATAATTACTCAGATATAGTTTTTCTATATTCAGCCACAGCCATTTTGTTGGCAAGGTATGAATTAATCATATTGTTATTAGCCTGTGTCCATGACAACTGCGCGGAAAGTACCTCTACTATACTCGCTCTGCCTTCATTATAAGAGAAAGTGATAAGATCAAGATTTTCTTGTGCCAGCTTCATGTTTTCCTGAGCCGTATCAACCAGTTTGCCGGTCTCGTTAAGTTTTGTCAGCGCCGCGCTAAACTCACTGCTTATATTATCTTTAATATAACTTTTTTGAAGTTCCTGTATTTTGATATAAGCATTTTGTTGACGACTTGTCTGTGTTCTTTCGCCCCAGCGGATAAGAGGAATGCTAAGGTTTACGCCTGCTATTGGTGTAAACTGCACATCAGCTCCCATATGAGGAGTAGCAGTAGCGAATCCGCCTGCTACGTAAACACTCATCTGTGGATTATACTGACTAGTAGCTGCTTTCTTAGTAGCTTTTAGCTTGTCAATATTTATATCTGCGCTCTTATATTCAGCTCGTCTGTCAAGAACCTCATTAAGATTTAGTCTTTGTACATCCTCGCAAACTGCACCTATAGGACAAAGCGCGTTAGCCTGTTGGTTAGGATCACGACCACATAGAATATTCAGTCTTTGAAAAGCAAGCTGATAATTCTGATTAGAGGTGATATATTGCAGTTCAGCTTCCTGTTTGCGTGTCGCGATCATAAGAAGATCCGTGCGGCTTATCATACCATCATTAAATCTCTCATTAATTACGTCATACTGTTTCTGCACTATATCTTTAAAAACAATGGCAGCGTCAAGCAGACCTTTAGCAGAAGATGCGTTCCAGTAAACAGCGTCAGCCTGATAATTGATCTGATCAAGAGTCATCTCCTCACTTAATTCAGATAGTTTATTGTCTGCCTTAGCCATCTCTCTTTTTGCTCTCAGACCTCCGCCTGTATATAAAGGCTGAGCTACAGAGACCATAGCCGAGAATGTATGATTGTGATATGTACCCGGAGTAAATGTCAAATCAGTCTCTCCGTTTTGTCCTACATTAATAATACCAGGGCCGGATCCGCTCCATGCGTTTAGTTCGCGCAGATTAAGAGTCGCGTCACCGTTTAGGTCGATTCTTGGCAGAAATCCCTTAAATGAAGCTTTCTCGGCCGCTCTTGTAGCGACAGTATTCTCCTTCGACTGACGTAGTACCTGACTGTACTCCTGCACAAGTTCGCGATACTGTTGTCTTGTCAGCTGCTCCTGCGCGTTTAGCGCAGTGCAGACAAACAAAAGCATACATATATATTTAGCTTTCATATAATATTTTTATCAGTTTACTTTAATTCTGTGAATAGCGCAATATGCCACCGGTAAGATAAAAAGAGTCAGTACCGACGCAAGAAGCAGACCTCCCATGATAGTAGCAGCCATACCGCCGAACATAGCGTCGAACAATAGTGGAAGCATACCAAGGATAGTAGTACCTGATGCCATCGCTACCGGCACAATACGACTTACAGTAGCCTGGATAACAGCCTCAAGAGGTTCTTTCCCCTCAGATTCTTCTATCTCAATCTGATCTACCAGTACGATAGCATTTTTAATATTCATACCGATAAGACCGAGAAGCCCCAGAGTAGCGAAGAAGTCAAATGATTTGCCAAGGAAGAACAGACCGGCCACGATACCGATAAAAATAAGTGGCAGCATAAGAAGGATAATCACCGGCTTTCTGTATGTTTTAAACAAAAACAGAAGAGTTATAAACATTAGGAAAATTGAAAGAGGGAAATATTTAGCAAGGGCAGCGTTACTCTCCTCCTGACTTTCCTGCTCTCCGAAGAATTTCATAGTGTACCCTTCAGGTATTTCCATTTCTTCCTGCATCTGAGCCCATACGGTATTGAATGTAGCGATCGCGTTGACACCTCTTTTAGGGTCTGCCTGCGCCATCATGACCATCTCTCTGTTATAATCTTTCACATTGCAAAAACGGTAGTCGAAAGCAAAGTCGCTTACCACCTGTTCAAGACTTGTCGCAGACTGCATATTTCCGAATACAGGCAGAGTGCGCAAATCATTAATTCTGATAGAATCACCCTCAGTACCTCTCAAAAGGATAGGCATTGAAAGGTCATTTTCTCTATATACACCAAGAGTCATACCGTTTGTGCCGATCTGGATACTCTGTGCCATGCTCTGACGGCTTACACCCAATGGTTGTGCTTTCTCCTGACTGTATATCGGATCCCATACCGGCACTTTGTTGCCCCATGAGTTTCTTACATTAATCAGATCATCATTAGCGTACATCATCGCAAGCGCTTTGTTTGTAAGCATCACAAGTGTATCCACATTGTTACCGATAAATCCGATCTCTATAGCCGCGTCTACAGCGGGAGATAGTTTAAACAGAGATGTTCGCGTGATAGCGTCAGGATAGTTTGATTTCATGTAGATATCAAACTCATGTTCGCAGCGTTGCGTATTTTTACTGTCGTCAATCTCAATAAGAACGTTGGCAAAGTTAGGTTTCGGACCTACAGATGTAGAGGCAAGATAATAACGAAGAGGCGTGCTACCCATCGTGATTGATACGTTGCGAGTCTCCGGCTGTCCAAGAAGATATGATTCAACATTTTTCATTTCTCTTTCCACCTCACGTATGCTGTAGCCTTCAGGGAAGAATATATCCGCTCTGTAATAAGGCTTGTCAAGAGAAGGGAAGAAGTTTTGAGGCATAAGCCCCATAAGAACAAGAGAGCCAAACAGCAAACCAATCATAACCGCTATAGTAGCTATCTTCTTGCTTATAAGGAATCTTAGTATAGACGCGAATTTTTTGTAAAACGGTTTGTCGTAAGGATCTTTACCTTCGCTGCCGTCATTCTCTTTAAGTATGAAATTACCAAAAGTAGTAGTCTGAGTCAAAGCTAATATCCAGCTTAACCCTAACGATATAGATAAAACTACGAACAACGGCTTAACTATCTCTGCTACAGCCGATGGCGCAAGGTAAAGCGGCAGGAATGAGCAGATAGCTATAAATGTAGCTCCAAGCAATCCCCACTGAGGACCTGTAGCACCTTTAATAAGGGCATTCTTTCTATCAATTCCCCTTGCTATGGCAATCTGAGCATTGTCTGTCACAACAATTGCATTGTCTACAAGCATACCCATCGCAATGATAAATCCTGCAAGCGATGTTCTGTTTAGTCCCACACCGATAAATGACATGATAAGCAAAGTACCGCCTATTGAGAATACAAGTGATGATCCGATAAGAAGACCTGCTCTCACACCCATCACAAGCATAATGATAACGATCACAATCAATATAGACTCAATCAGGTTGATTATGAATCCATTGTTAGCCTCTTTGGCGATAACATCTTCCGGATAAAGGCTTTCCAGCTGAAGACCGACAGGCATAAGAGGCAGAAGCTGATTAAGTTTCTCCTGTACAAGCTCACCCGTTTTTACAACATCCTTTATAGGGTCTGTAGATACACCTATACCGATAGCACGTTTTCCGTTTACACGCATTATGTTAGCCGGAGGGTCCATATATCCTCTCTCAATCTGAGCTATGTCTCCGAGTTTGACCTGTTTACCAGTTCCGATAGAGAGAAGCTGTTCCTTAATATCCTCGACAGAAACGTATTGACCGTTGGCAACAACTTTAATCTGCTGCTCCCAAGCGTTAATTTCTCCTGTATTGATAATCTGATTCTGAGACTGAAGGAGTTGAGCTATCTGTCCGGGATTAATACCCATACCTGCAAGTTTATTTACAGATATATTTATATTGATACACTCAGTCTGAGTACCGAAAAGAGCTACTTTCATAACCCCGTCGGCTGTAACGACTTTAGTTTTAATACGTTCCGCCCAGTCTCGCATCTCAGCGTATGAGAATCCGTCATCAGCTGTCAGACCGTAGTATATACCAAATACGTCACCAAAGTCATCACTTACAGTAGGAGTAGAGGCTCCTGCCGGTAGTGAAGGTGTTATATTAAGCACCTTGCGTCGCAGTTCATCCCATTTTTGAGGAATAGTGTTGGCTGCAAGCGAAGGAAGTAACTCAAACGTTATTTTAGACAGACCGTACATAGATTCAGACTTAATCTTATATACGCCGTTCATACTCTGTATCTCACGTGATATAGGTTCGGTTATTAGTCGTTCAACCTCTGCCGGTTCAGCGCCGGGATATCTTGTGATGATTACAGCTGTTTTGATTACGAACGGAGCATCCTCTTTCTTTCCGAGTTTATCGAAAGAGAGCAATCCCCCGAACAGTAGCAACGCAAGGAAAAAGTAGATAACCTTGGTGTTGTCTAATGAATATTTAGCTAAATTCATAATCTGTTATTTTAATTACGCGAAGGGATTAATTCAGGCTTTTTATGCTCTCGTTTTCAATAAGATAATGCACACCTGCAGTTACTACGGTCTCACCACCCTTAAGTCCGTCAGAGATAAGAGCCTGAGATACGCCTGTAGGAGAATAAACAGTGACAGGACGGCTTTTTACCACTCCGTTCTCTACTACCCATACATATTTTTGTTTGCTTTCTGATTTCTCAAAAACAGAGCTTAGAGGCACTACTGTCATATCTGAAGCTACAAATTCGCTTATGTCAGAATTAAGACGGATGTTGCATGTAAATCCCGGTTTAACATCGAACGAGTTTCTTACAAAAACCGGATCCTCTATAATTACGCTCACCGGAATACCTGTACCGTTGGCAGAAATATCAAGATACTCCTCAAGAGAAGCATTGAAAGACTGACCTTTATATGTGTCAAATTCGACAGAAAAGTTATGCTTATTGCTTTTTATAAGATATAAGTACGAATCAGGAATAGTAAATTTGATACGAAGTTTATTAGTGTTTACCAGCTGCACAATACCTTCTCCTGAGTTTACGCGTTGGAAGTTTTCAACAAGACGTTTCTCAATCGAACCGTTGAATGGAGCAGTAAGGCGGGTATCTTTCATATTGTTTGTAGAAAGTTCGTAAGCCGATTTAGCTCTTTCGTGATTTGCTACGCTTGCTTCGTAGTCTTGTTTTGATATAGCCTGTTTCTCGAGAAGACGTTTGTTTCTGTCAAGTTGCGAACAAGCTGTCTCGTAAGCTGCTTTATCTGCCGCATATTGAAGTGATATATCACGAGGATCAATTACAGCTATCAAATCGCCTTTTCTTACTTTCTGACCCTCAATGATTGGCAATTCTACTACCTGCCCGCTCACACGAAAGGCCAGTTTTACATATTCAACCGCCTCTACGATTCCGGCAAAATCTTTCTTGATTTCAGAGCGTGATTCTACTCTGGTTGTTTTTACGACTCTGTTTTTTGTCGGTTTAGCTTCCTCCTTCTTACCGCAAGAAGTCATCAAAAGCAGCACTGCTGCTACAAATGTTAAACAATACTTCATAATACAATGAATTCTGGTTCCGAATTTATTAGTTCATTTTTCATATAGTAGGCTCGTAACTATCTTACCTACACAACCTTTTCATTGCAAAGGAATATAAATTAATCTTCTTATAAAAGTGAATCCGAACATTTGTTCTATAATTTCGAACAAATGTTCTGTTTTGTCTCTGTAGTTAAGTTTTATTTCAATGAAATTTTAAAAATATTATCATTGTCGTCATAAATTAAAATAATAAGCAGCATATTATTATTTATCTATAACTGTAGTTGCTCTTGCAGGGTTTATGGCAGAGAAATAGCCTACGCCTCCATTGCTTATATTGGTAGTGATGTTTGAAGCCGGACCGCCGAATATAGGGTTTTCACCTCCTATTTCTGTCTGACAGTGACTAAGGAAGTCATAGAAACCTTTATCAATCATACTCATTTGAATAGTTACCTTGTCGTCTTTACCCACAAAATATATTCTTTCTAACTGATCATCATCAAAATGGTGCATATCATCTTTAGAGTGAAACATGTCGCAAACTAGCCCGTCTATGTAGTCCTTGGATAGCCAGAACTTAATATCGACGATACGTGTGTCTGATAGTTCGGTCATATACAGAGAGTCATTAATGTCATATCTGTACATAGCATATCTGTACCCCTGTGGCACAAAAGTATATAATACACAATTGTACATTGTAAATGCACCAACGCTGACTGTTTTAAATTCAATCTTGTCAATCGGCAGTTTCTCAGGTACAGTTGTCGATGCCGTAAACAGGTCGGCTATACCGTCGTTGTCATAATCGCATTCTACAGACAGTTTATATGCATATCCCGGTTTAGCTGCTGCTTCGTAAGTGGTGGCATATATCCCGTTTTCTGTGTGATCAAGCACCCAGCTCTCTCCGGCTCCGCTTATGGTTACGATAGCGTTGGTAATCGGCTTATTTGGTTCGGCTGAGAAGTATGGAGCTGTCATCTTTACCGCTACAGTCTGTATTTTCGTATCAGTAGATAATTCACAATATACCGATACGGTAGGGTCGGCATTATTGGTTTTTATATTTAATCGTTCGGTGCAAGAGTATAATGCAGAGAATAATATGGCAATGACTAAGGTAGCCGGGTTAAATATCTTATTCATAATTTATCAGAATTTGAAATTGTAAGTGACGGAAGGTAGTAATCCGAATAGGTAAACCATCTCAGCGTAAGGCCCGTTTTCGTCAGAGTCGTAAGAGATAGTCCACGGGTTATGTTGATTATACGCGTTGAAAAGGGAGAAATTCCATTCACCTCTCCATCTTTTCTTCGTTTCCGGTTTAGGTGTAAATGTATATGATACATCAAGGCGGTGATAATCAGGTCGTCTGTATTCATTTCTGCCTGAATAAATAGGGAAGAATTCACCGTTAATTTCCATTCTTCCTACGGGGTATGTAGTAGGATTGCCTGAAGCATATATCCATGCAGCCGAGAAAGCGTGTTTTTTATTTAGTATATAGTTGAGCGCTATATTAACGCAGTGTGTTTTGTCGAATGGAGCGAGATAGGTGTTGCCGTTGTTTATTCCGGCTATAGTGCGCTCTGAGCGAGACAGAGTGTAATTGGCAAAACCGTTTAGCTTGCCCGTGTTTTTCTTAACCATCAGTTCCATACCGTAAGCGCGCCCTTTACCGGTGCGTATCTCACCCTCAAGTAGTTCGTTGAGAAGTAATTCGGCGTGATCGGCAAAATCTATCACATTCTTGTAGTCTTTATAATAAAGTTCGCACGACAGTTCATACATATTGTCATTGAAATTATGGAAGTATCCGGCAGAAAAAATGTCTGCCTCCTGTGGTTTTATATTAGGGCTTGCTGAAAACCACATGTCCATAGGCGAGCCTGCAGCTGAGTTATTTGCAAGTTGTATAAACTGTACGTTATGTACATAGTTGGCTTTTACAGATGAGTTTTGTGTTAGTTGATATACTATACCTGCTCTTGGCTCAAATCTAATATATGTATTATACACATCGCCTCTTTTATAATTGATTGTGTCGGTACATTCATAATTATTGTCGAAGGAGTAAAGTGTGTTTTTTCCAATATTATTGAACGATGTAAACCTCACTCCATATCTAAGGCTGAGGCGGTCTGAAATCTTTTGTTTGTTTTCGATGTATGCAGAGTATTCAAACGAATAATTAGGCGGCAGAAGAAAGTCATCATAGCCGGGTTGTCTTACAAGGGCCGGTTTAAATTTATGAAATGTGCCCGATACGCCATAACTAAGATCCAATAGATTTGAGTAGGGTTGTGTTATGTCATATCTAAGAGAGAAATCGCGTAAAGAGGCATCCCATAGCATCTCTGAGTTTTCCATTTCCGACTCGGCAAAGTAATCATATCCGCTGTAGTTCAGGCTTAATTTAGAGAAAAGAGTTGAGTTGAATATATGCCCCCATGTAGCTGACGCAGTAGAATTGCCGTATCCGAAACTTTGTATACCCGCCATTCCAAACAGGTCTTTTCCATAATATCCGTTTATTTCAATTTTGTCCTTAGATGAGAAGCGGTGAGTTATTTTAGCGTTAGTGTCATAGAAATACAGGTCATAGTCTTTGTAATCTTTGTTCATTCTTAGAAAAAGATCGGCGTAGCTTCGTCGTGCGCCTACCATAATCGATGTTTTATCTCCAATCGGAGTGTCAATAACGAGTCTGCTTGATATCAGTCCTATACCACCTACCATTGAGAATCGCTCCGGATGATCGTCTCGGGTTCGTATATCAAGCATAGATGATAATCGTCCTCCGAATTTAAGTGGCATGTCTCCTTTGTATAAGTCAAGTCCGCTTATTACATCATTATTGAATACGGAAAAGATGCCAAGCAGGTGTGATGCGTTGTATACAGTTGAGTTGTCGAGCATTATAAGATTCTGATCGGCAGAACCACCGCGTACGCTAAAGCCTGATCCTCCATCGGAAGTGGGCTGTACGCCGGGAAGCAGCTGTATAGCTTTGATTACATCCACTTCTCCCATCATAGCGGGGATTTTATTAATCTCTTTTACAGATAGTGACTGTACCCCCATATTTAGTTTGGTTAGGTTCTCGTCTCTGCCATAAGTTGAAATGATTACTTCATTGAGCTCAATATTGTTGTCAATATTATCTTCACTATTTCCCTCGCGGGAGATCGGAAGAGCACACGTCTGAACTCCAGTCACCGCTCATTATCTCGT
>CAMTOT010000047.1 GCA_947074165.1 uncultured Bacteroidales bacterium | reverse complement strand
GGCACTACATACAAACTATTCTCACTGTTTGTTAGAAGAAGGGAAAGAATTTTACTTATTGAGAAAATCAATGATGCCAATGTTGATGTGCTTTATGGCAAGAAAAATAAAAGTACAATTGATTATAGTCCTATCACGTGGGGTTCTCTGTTTATAGGACTTGGTATAGGTCTACTTATAGGCTTTATTATCTGTATAAATTTTGAAGACTATTTTGCAATGAAAAAATCTTATGAGGAGATTATTTATGCGGCTTCTCTTATGCTTTTTGGGGGATCCGGACTAATTGCAGGATATTTTATTGATGCGAAATTTGGAAAGAAGAATACTGAGTCTGATTCAGATATGAATAACCGTATCGCTATACCACGCGATATTACTCATAATGAGAATTAAATGCTCTACACACTTTCATGGCATTAGCCACTAATACAGAATACAGTTCTAAATAAAAACAGGAGAATATATATGTTTATTCTCCTGTTTTTATTTAGAACTGTGAAGTTATTCATTCAAAAGCTTTTCCAAACGACTTGGTGTCAGGTTACGGTGCAGCTTACCATTATGTGCCATAGTGATTAGGCCGGTCTCTTCGGATACGATAACGACCTTAGCGTCGGTTTCCTGAGAAAGGCCAAGAGCCGAACGATGTCGCAGACCATACATTTTTGGTATATCCTGACTGTGAGATACAGGTAGAATACACGCGGCTGCGGCTATACGGTTATTGGCTATTATCATTGCTCCGTCATGAAGCGGACTATTTTTAAAAAATATATTCTCTATAAGACGGGTCGAAACATCGGCATCAATATAATCACCAGTTGATTCAAACATTTTAAGATCTGCGTTTTGTTGTATAGCTATAAGTGCTCCGGTACGGGTAGACGCCATATTTTGGCATGCTCTCACTATAGCTGATATCGCCGACTGAGAATCATCCTGCTCACTGTTTTTTATAAACATATTAAATAAAAAGCGCCATCGTTTTTTAGAACCAAGTCCGAGAAGCATTCGTCGTATTTCATCCTGAAATATTACGACAAGAGCTATAAGCCCGACGCTTATCACCTTATCCATAATAGCTCCCATAAGACGCATATCAAGAACCTGAGTCACCAATATCCATATAGCGATAAAGGCAAGTACGCCTGCAAACAGGTTTATCGTACCCGACTCCTTCATCATCTTATAAATATTATATAAAATAAAGGCGACGATTATTACGTCTACAGCATCTTTCAGTCCGAAATCCCACATAGTATTATATGCTTTGTATTTTATTAAATATTCTGACAGTCTCAACAGCTTCTTTTACATCATGCACCCTCAGAATCTTTGCACCTGCCTGAAGCGAATAAGTATTAAGTACTGTTGTACCGTTAAGGCTTTCCTGAGGAGATGTCTGAAGAAACTTATATATCATTGATTTCCTTGAAATCCCCGACAACAGAGGTAAATCAAAGATATTAAAATCAGTAAGATGCTTCATCAAGAAGTAATTCTGATCTACTGTCTTGGCAAATCCGAATCCGGGATCGAGAATTATATCATTAACTCCCAACTGATGAAGCTTATTCACTTTTTCTGAAAAGTAAAGCATCATCTCCTCTATCATATTATCATAATGAGCAAGCGATGTCATTGTCTGAGGAGTACCTTTTATATGCATAAGTATATACGGCACTTTTAATGAAGCTATGGTTTCATACATATCGCTGTCAAGGGTACCTCCTGATATATCGTTTATCATAGCTGCTCCATATCCTTCTACGCACTGACGAGCTACGCAGGCACGAAAGGTATCTATAGATACTATTGCCTCCGGAATCTCCCTGTTAATAATCTTAAGTGCGAATGAAAGACGATTCATCTCTTCTTCCGGTGATATATCGACGCAGTCAGGACGAGTAGAGTACGCTCCGAGATCTATTATTGAGGCACCTTCAGATATAATTCTTATAGCTCTCTCTGCAATCTCCTTTTCCCCTTGCTGTCTGCATCCTCCATAGAAAGAGTCGGGTGTGGCGTTTAGTATCCCCATGACCTGTGGCTTTGACAAATCCATCAGGTCTCCTTTTATATTTATAGTGTGTGAATTCGTTTTATTCATAATGACAAACTTACAAAAAATTCAACAACCGCTTTTATTCTGTTTGTATATTTATAACCATTAGAGTCAAAATCGGACATATGCTTTAAGTCTCTCAAAATCTGCATTCGAGAACTCGTCAAGCAGTTCTAGATCTTCAAAAGATTTTATCCGGCCTCTTTCTCTTCGTATATCAACTATCGCTTTTGCCTGATAAAAATTAATATATGGATGCCTTTTCAGGGCGGCAACATAAAGTGTATTTACATCTAGTGGTATTATATGGTCAGAGTCAGCGCATAGCCACTCATTTATATTATTATATACAGAGTCGGGGATAGATTGGATCTCTCGCAATTGGTTAATTGCGCAAAATCCGCCTAACCTGTCGCGATAAGATATTATGGCAGATGCATAATAAGAACCTATTCCTGGTATCATCTTTAATAATGTAGTATCACATGTATTCAACTCGACGATCCTCTTTTCTGTGAATTTTATATTTATAAATATACCGGATGTATCAATAGCTGCATCATGGGAGCTGACAAAAACAGCGCTATCAATATTTATATATGGGAGCAGCACCTTAAAAAACAAAGAATCCACACCATAAATCTTCGATAATGACTCCTTCGTGCGAAATACGCCTCCTTTGTTTCTATATTTTATTATGTTTGATGCTATAAAAGGCTTAAATCCAAGCCTTATAAAAGTAGCCGAATCGGCGATATTGGGGTCAAACCGGAAAAGCTCTGGTACAGGTCTCTTATTAAATTTCTCAAACTTTTTATCCTCAACAAGAGCATTTCTGAACATCTCATATTTTGCTACAAACACAGAGTCGGGTGTTTCATTTGCTGAACTAACTTCCTGAGAACTATTTTTCACCGAAGGGTAAATATAGTAACGAAACAAAAAGGTGAGCGCAAGCAATATCATAAATACAGATACTGCCCTACGCTCACCTTTTGTATAATATAAAAAAGGATCTAATCCCATATTTTATTTTTTATCCTAAAAGACCCAGACCGGAAAGGAATATTATTATAATTGCTACCGGTGCTACATATTTAAGTATAAAAACAAATAGATTCAAATAGTTCACTTTAAACTCACCATTATTACTTAGTTCCTCTTTGATGATATTTTTATCAAGTCTGTAACCAACAAATATTGACACTAACAGACCTCCCAAAGGAAGAAGTATATTGGCTGACACGTAATCGAAAAGATCAAATATTGTCTTACCAAAGATTGTAAAATCACTCCATGGACCAATAGACAGCGAGCAGATAACCGCAAGTACAAAACACAATGATATAATCCATGCAGTAGCTTTCTTTCTACTTACATTATACTCCTCGTGGATAAATGCTGTTACCACCTCAAACATTGAAATTGTGGAGGTCAGGGCTGCCACTGCTAGAAGTATAAAGAATAATATTGACCAGAAATATCCACCTGCCATCTGTAGGAAAACATTTGGCAATGTGATAAACACAAGATCCGGACCTGCCGACGGGCTTATTCCGAATGAGAATACAGCCGGAAATATCATTACTCCCGATAATATAGCAACAAGTGTATCAAGAGCCACTACCGTCACTGACGTTTTTGCAAGACGCGTTTTATCAGAGAAGTAAGATCCGTATGTGACAAGACAACCCATACCAAGACTAAGAGAGAAAAACGCCTGTCCCATAGCTCTTAATATAACGCTTGAGTCGATTTTTGAGAAATCAGGTTTAAACAAAAATTTCAGCCCCTCCTCTGCTCCCGGCAGAAATAAACCTCTGATACAGAATATCAGAAGAACGGCAAACAAAAACGGCATCATGATATTCGATGCTTTTTCAATACCATTCTTAACTCCGCTTTGTATAATCACAAAGTTGGCGGCAAGAAATAATGCTAACCATAGTATCGGGCGATATGTATCTGTACTGAATGACTTAAATGACTCACCCAGTTCAGCCGAAGACTGACCTGCAAATCCGTTACAAAACGCCTGGTATACATATTCAAGTGTCCAGCCTGCTATTACAGAATAGAATCCGAGTATAAGAAAAGATGCCAAAACACTCATGTATCCAATTACTCCCCATTTTGTTTTTGGCGCAAGTTTCTTAAATGTCCCACCTACATTGGCGCGGCCACGTCGCCCAAGTAAAAATTCAGATGTTATAAGCGGGATACCTAATACTGCCACACAGATGAGGTAGATAATAATGAAAGCGGCACCTCCGCTTTGTCCCACTTCATAAGGGAACCTCCATATATTACCCAATCCTACCGCAGAGCCAACGGCGGCAGCTATCATTCCAAGTTTAGTCGCAAATGTACTCCTGTTATTATTCATATTTTTTAATTGATTAATAATGGCTTCTTAATCCGCCTTTTTCTTTAATACAAAGTTATTGCATTATCTTTGCAATGACATTCCGGATAAGCTTAATTATATCATTTTGAAACTTTAAGTGATATTATCATTAAACTTAACTTAATCTTTTACAAATAAACTATCTTTATTCTCAAATACAAAGATTATGAGTAACATTCTGATAAGATATATTTTTACTTTTTTACTTTCATTAGTAATTATTTTTTTGTCTGTTTTTCCTTTCGGTCCTATGGAAGCAGGTCTGGACGTGCCATTTGCTGACAAATGGGTACATTTTGCCATGTATGGAGCTATGAGTTTTACTTTGCTTTTTGACTTTTCAAAGAATCATAATAGTGGTAAAGTAAAGACAAACCACATAATTATCAGCCTGATGCTATCTGCCTCACTTGGTGGTATTATGGAACTTATACAGGGATACTTTCTTATTTACAGAAGCGGAGACTGGATCGATGTACTGGCAAATTGCTTAGGAGCCGCTATGGGTGTAATATCAGGCTTCTTTTGTATCCCAACATTAGTTAACATTTACAATAAAAGTTTTTTCTCTAAATAATGACACCAAACGACGATTTAAGAGGTTTGATGAATAGATGCGGTAAAGAGGGTCGTCCGTTTGTTTTTGGTATCAATTTTGAAATGGACAGCTTTTTTATCTATACTAATCCTGAAAATTGCCAATCATTACATTTTGATTTCGACGGCTTTACTAATAATCAGGCTTTCGATAAATATACGCCAATCAACATAGATACAACACTCCTCAAATATCCGGTTTCTTATGAAGAGTATTTGAAAAAGTTTAATATCGTACACGCAGGTTTATCGCGAGGCGATTCTTTTTTGATAAACTTAACTTGCAAAACACCTGTCGATTGCAAATTATCTCTTCAGGATATTTACTACAGAAGCAGCGCTAAATATAAATTATGTGTTCCAGGGCAGTTTGTATGCTTCTCTCCAGAGACATTTATAAAAATAAAGGGAGGGAAAATCTCCTCTTATCCAATGAAAGGGACTATTTGCGCATCTCTCCCCGATGCAGCGAATATTATTTTATCTGATGAGAAAGAAACAGCAGAACATGCCACAATTGTTGATCTTATTCGTAATGATTTAAGTATTATAGCGAATGGGACTAAAGTGAACCGATATAGATATATTGATAAGATACATACTGATTCAGGCGCAATATTGCAGGTGAGCAGCGAGATAGAGTCAGAATTACCAAATGGCTATGAGGGCTTGATTGGTGATATACTTATCTCTTTACTTCCGGCAGGAAGCATAAGCGGAGCTCCTAAAAAGTCTACCGTAGATATAATCAGAAAGGCAGAAGGGGAACCTAGAGGCTATTACACAGGTGTGGCAGGATATTTTGACGGACAAAATCTTGACAGCTGTGTGCTTATAAGATATATAGAGGAGGTTGATAATAAGAAGTTTTTCAGAAGCGGAGGAGGTATTACGTTTAAATCAGATCCTCAAAGCGAATATGATGAGATTATAAAAAAGGTTTATTTACCAATCGGGTAAATAAACCTTTCTCATAATGTTACTTCTCAAATGACGATGGCAAAGCCAGTAATTGATATTTAAGAGTTTGAGCCATACGGTAATGTCCCTCTGCATTAGGATGAAGGCGGTCTGTATCCTCTTTAGCTACAAAAATACCGTGAGAGGTATTAACCGGGTATATTCCGCTCAAAGAGTTTAAATCAATAACAGGTACAGCCCATACATTGGCAGCCTCTTTTATTACATTTACATAATCATCAATAAACAAACCAAGATTATTTGAGTACGTTTCTTCGGGCTGAATATTCTTGTCATTAAATTTAGCATAACCCCGATGTATCGGAGTGAGTACTATTATCTGCTTTGTCGGATAATTAGTTTTAAGATAATTCATTACTTTATTTATACGTCCGCGATATGTATCATCTGAATATATGAATTCACGGTGCTTTCTTGTAACTGTCTCAGGGCCCGACGCTACGACGTCCTTATCCGTAATCTCGTACCACTCACCAAGAGGTATGGACCCATTGTAATCATTAGTTCCGGCAAATATTATTATTGCGTCAACTTCCTGACCCATCTCTTCATTCATTTTAAGCGCCTGCTTGTATACACCATCCCATCTATTGCCGCTCTTAGCGTAAACAGTAGGTGTAAATCCTAGCATCTCGGTAAGATATTCCCAATAGCATTTCTTTGTACCGACTCTTCGCTTGTCTGTGATAGAATCCCCAAGAAAAGCCACCCTTTTTCCAAGCCACTGGGATTGTTCCGTCTGCGCCACATATTCTTCAGTAGCCTGTGCTGATACCTCTTGTGCCGATAGTTTAAATGAAGAAAAGTCAGGGGCAAGAAACAAAGAGGACAGAAATAATGCAGCATATTTAATATTCATAATTCTTATATTTTTAAATGATAAACAAATATATGAATTTATTAAATTGTATATATTAGCACAAAACAATTATACGTATGCAGTTTATAGAAACTATCAGAATAGAGAACAAACAGATTGAATTAATTGATTTTCATCTGGAAAGAGTTTATATAACGGCTCTGGCCCATAATTTTTATGCGCCTTTACTTGCCGAAAGCGCTTTAATAGCAGCTAATCCTTATCCCGACGATATAGTAAAGTGCCGTCTTGTATATGACAAAACAGGGATTGTCTCTGTCAGTTATGAGAAATACGCTTTACGAACCATCAGCAAACTAAAGACGGTATATGATGACGCGATTACCTATGATTTTAAATCTACTGACCGTGATGCGATTAACAGACTATATGAAATGAAAGGAGATGCCGACGAGATAATAATCGTAAAAAACGGAATGGTAACAGACACGTCTTATTCTAATATAGTTTTTTCAAAGGATGGTGTTCTTTATACTCCTTCAACTTTTCTTTTAAACGGTACACGCAGACACTCTTTACTTGAAAACAATACGATTAAAGAGATTGATATCAAAGTGGAGGATATAAATAATTTTGATTCACTCATGATAATCAACGCTATGATAAAACCAGGAGAACTGGTTGTGAATATATAGATTTACCTCTGAGTTAAAATAGCAAAGGGATATAAATCCGATGTGGTTTATATCCCTTTATTATTTTAGTTTCCGAAATATCAGACCGCAGTAGCCTTAATAAAGTTTACAAGAGGATTTGCATACATCTCAAGTAACTTAATTCTCAGATATTCTTCATCTTTATTCTCAAGTTCAATCTTATCAAGTTGTTCTGATATATAAGCTTCAAATTTGGCTTTCTTCGCCTCATCATAATGCTCTGAGTATTGATGCGTACCATTAAGCAGATCATAGGCAATATAATTATTCTCATACATACGCATATTACGGTGTATAAGGGTATCTATCTTACCTGCAATTGCAGTTACCAGTGAGCATTTATCAAGATCCTTAGGCAACTTATCAAGCTCCTCATTTAAAGCAGAAGTTATCTCAAAGTGTATACGACCTTTATAGCCCATCATACCTGTGTACATATTCACAAGATCACTTCGTTTGTCTTTCTTAAAGTTTACGTCATCACGCTTTTGCTGAAACTCTTTCGCCTTAAGAAAATCACATGGATCATATTCATAAGAGATAGATACGGGCATTATATTAAGTGAATAAACACTTGACAGAAGATCTTTACCTCCACCCATAGCAAGCATCTTTACAACACTTTCCTGAGTACGGTCAGTAGAATCTTTTGAACGTCCTTCCCTCTGAGCAATCCAAACAGACTGTCCTTTTATCTTCAACGCGAAGTTTATATATGACGATAATCTGCGTGAGGCTTCAAAAAGCTGACGCACCGGCATATCACGTTTTACGATAAAACTTTTATTCATTCTCGCCAGATTGCGTATCCACGGATAAATAAGTAGATTATCACCGATGGCAACCTCCGCTGATTCATAACCTGCGTCAATAAGCAATGTATTTAAAAATGCCGCGTCGAGAATAATGTCTCTGTGATTGGATATAAATGTATAACTTAATTCTTTTGATATTTTATCAAGTCCTGTAATATCAAGAGAGTCAGCCGTTTTTGCCGCCAGTTTCAAAAGAAACGGAGCAATCAGCTTACTCTGAAATTCACTTTTGGTTTTTAATGAACTCACAAAAGTCTTAAATTCTTCATAAGGCATCTCCGGCGCGATAAATTTCGCGAATCCTTCAATTGCCTCTTCTTTTAAGATAGAGGGCATAAGTTCAGGAACTTCCTCGTCATACAATGGACGAATCTCCTCAAAATCAAAGCGTTGCTTCATATATTTGTTTTATCTTTTTCAAAACACATGTTATCATGTATCAGTAAACCATATAGCAATAACAATGTATTATAATATAGTTTTGTTCTGTATACAGATTTAATTATTAATACCGATTGTAAATTTTGCCTAAAAGTATAAATAATTTACAATATCAAGTTTGTTCTTAAATAATATTAATACTCATGCTATTTACATGCATTAAACATAAATCAGAATTCTGCTTCAATTATTTCACTCAATACATCTTTTATATCAAGACCTGCTGCACGGATCTGCTGAGGAATAAAGCTTGTCGCGGTCATACCTGGTGTGGTATTAACTTCAAGTAAGTGAGGCACACCTTCAATAATGATATAGTCTGCGCGAATAATTCCTTTACATCCCAATATGTCATAAAGCAAAGAGGTAAGTTTACGTATCTCTCCTGCTGTCTCTTCATCTATTCTCGCCGGAGTTATCTCCTCAACCTTGTCTGCATTATATTTTGCCTCAAAGTCAAAGAATTCATTTTTACTTACGACTTCGGTAATTGGAAAAATTGTTTCTTTATCACCTATCTTATAGCATCCGCAAGTTACTTCCGTACCTTTCATAAATGATTCGATAATAACCTCGGGCGCCTCATCAAACGCAGCTTTAATTGCCGACTGTATTTGTTCGATGCTTTTCACTTTTGTAGTCCCGAAACTAGAACCACCAACATTCGGTTTTATAAAACATGGTAAACCAACCTCCTCCACTACGTCACCGCTCGCTATAGAATCAGCTTTGCGAAGCATAATAGATTTAGCGACGTTATATCCGAAACCTTTCAGATATTGGTTACACATAAATTTATTGAAAGTTATGGCTGCCGCAAGCACACCGCAACAAGAGTAAGGCATGCGTATAAGATCAAAATAACCCTGAAGCAGACCATTTTCACCCGGTGTACCATGTATAGTTATATAAGCAAAATCAAATTTTATACGTTGATCACCATTAACTGCGTTGAAATCATTTTTATCGATACTCCACATTGAGCCATCTTCTGATTCCATCTGCCATTCATCTCCAATGATAGTGACTATATATACGTTGTATTTCTCTTTATCAAGGAAGGAATAAATACCTTTAGCACTTTTTACCGATACAACAACTTCAGACGAGTCGCCACCGGCTACTATGGCAATATTTTTTTTCATACCATTCTGTTTAGTGTGATATTATATATAAAACATTATAATTCTCTGTTCGAAATATATGAACGCCATCTATCCATCAAATCTATAAGATCCTGTGGTAAAGGGGCTTCGAAAAACATCTCTTCTCCTGTACGCGGATGTATAAATCCTAAAGTCTGGGCATGAAGTGCCTGACGAGGACAAACATCAAAGCAGTTTTTCACGAACTGTTTATATTTGGCAAATGTAGTTCCCTTCAACACCTCATCTCCGCCGTAACGGGAGTCATTAAATAATGTATGACCAATGTGTTTCATATGTACACGTATCTGATGTGTGCGTCCTGTCTCAAGAATACACTGTACGACTGTTACATAACCAAGTCTTTCTATCACTTTATAGTGAGTGACCGCATGTTTACCATTATCTCCATCCGGAAATACAGTCATTAACATCCTGTCTTTAAGCGACCGACCGATATTGCCTTCTATTCTGCCTTCATCTTCGGTTATAGTACCCCAGACTACAGCTGTATATTTTCTTTTTGTTGTTTTATTAAAGAACTGAAGTCCCAAATGTGTTTTAGCATCAGGTGTCTTAGCCACTACAAGCAAACCTGACGTGTCCTTATCTATACGATGTACAAGCCCCATACGAGGGTCAGCAACATCATAATCAGGATTGTCTTTCAGATGATAAGCAAGCGCATTGACTAATGTCCCGTGATAATTACCATGTCCGGGATGCACGACAAGACCAGGCTGCTTATTTACAACAAGCAGATCCGCATCTTCATATACAATATCAAGTGGAATATCTTCCGGGATTATTTCAAGTACATTACGAGGACGGTCCATCATCACCGTCACCACATCGTTAGGCTTTACTTTATAATTGGATTTTACCTTTACATTATTCACATATAAATAACCTGCGTCGGCTGCATTCTGAACTCTGTTTCTTGAGATCCCTTCAATGCAGTTTACAAGATATTTATCTATTCTAAGCATTTTCTGACCTTTATCTGCTACAAAACGATAATGTTCATAAAGGCCATTTTCATCTGCGACCTGACCTACCTTCCCGGCGAAGGCTTCAACATCAAACTCATCCTGCCCTTCACAAGCCGCGTCATCATCTTCATTAAGAAGATCATCAAAATCCTCTTCGTGTTCGTTTATTTTTTCCTTATTATCGTACATAATAAATATTAAGCGTACTATTTTCTTTTATTCCATCCAGCTTTTATCCTCTTCGACCATTTCTACTGCAGGAATTGTATCCTGCAGAGTAGGAGTCATACCATTGCCCACCTCAAGCACCAGTTTGGCTCCGTAAGGTAGTCTTTCGCCCGCTTTTACAGACTGTTCATTGTAAAGCACATCCACTACCAAATCCCTGATTTCATAATCAACATATCTGATACTGTCGGCATTGAATCCGGCTGAATTAAGGGTCCCTCTGGCCTGTCTTGATGAATACTCAATCACATCAGGTATTTCAACTGTAAGAGCGCTTTTTGCGTTTACCGTCAGAAAGATTATACGGTTTTCTTTCACCTTTGAGTTAGCTGTTGGAATCTGTTCCACAACGGCACCCGGTCTTACATCTTTTGAATAAATAGAGTCTACGACCTGATACCTTAATTGAGAACGCTCCAAAATCGGAGAAGCCATCTCAACCTGCATACCCCTTACATCAGGCACCTCTATAGCCTGATTGTGCTTCGTATAACTTGCCAGCCAGCCTAGAACGCTATATACCAGTCCTCCAATTACCAAGACCAGAAGAATAAGGTTTCGGAAATAAAAATTCTTTATAGGGAATAAAATTATATCTTTTAAACTCATAATTTCTATGTTATATTTTGACTGCAAATATAGTTAAAATATAAACAGTTGACAGAATTATATTAATTAACGTAGCCCACTTTGTGTTTGTTCATAATTTTAGAATGACAGAAGGGGATTAGTTTGAGTTATACACTCTGATTTCCTGCAATATAAGTATCGTAATTTTAATTAATATACACATATTTATTAACTGATATTCTTATTTATTAGCCACTATTTAAATGTTACACATTTGCAAATAGTAATTATTATAATAACTTTGCACGTCTCTGAAATACAGGATTCTGATACTTTAGATAACAAAAAGACTTATAGATTCTTTCAATAATAACCCCAATGACAAAGAACGTAAAAATAGGTATTGCAGCCATCTCTGTGGTTGTATTGATGATTATAGCCGGCATTGCATATTATGCATATAACGCTAAAAAACAACTTGAATCTTTCTCTCAACAATATGAACTTGAAAAAGAGGCGCTTGAGGAGGAATACACACAGCTTGCCATTCAATATGAAGGCTATAAACTGAATGTAGACAATGATTCTCTTACAGATAAACTTGAGACGGAACGTCAAAAAGTGCAAAGACTTGTGGAGGAACTTCGTACGACAAAAGCCACTAACGCCAGACGTATTAATGAATTGAAGAAAGAACTTTCAACAGTCAGAACTGTATTGCGCTCTTACGTTATCCAGGTAGACTCTCTTAATCGCGTAAACGAACAACTTGAAAAAGAGAATCTGAGGGTTCGCCAACAGTTTCACGCGGCCAGCCAGACTGCCGCGGTACTTAAAAAGGAGAAAGAGGTACTGACAAAACAGGTTGATCTTGCCTCTAAGCTTGATGCCGTCAACATTAATATTGCCGCACAGACTAAAAGAAATAAGAAAACTGAAAAAATATCCAGAGCGGAGAAGATTAAGATCACGTTCCGTCTGGCTAAGAATATTACTGTAGAACCGGGTGAAAAAGAGATATTCTATCGCATAATGAAACCGGATCAGGATATTCTTATTAAAAACACTGCTAACATGTTTAATTATGAGAGCAGCAAGATTAATTACTCTATCTGCCGTATGATTGAATATCAGGGAGAGGAGATGGAAGTTACAGCTTTCTGGGAAATAGAAGAGATGCTTTTTGCCGGGCAATATCGTGTAGTCATTTAGTTCGGAAGAGCGTCGGGTAGGGAAAGAGTGTACGTCCTGGTGTAGATATCGGTT
>CAMTOT010000046.1 GCA_947074165.1 uncultured Bacteroidales bacterium | reverse complement strand
GAGATAATGAGCGGTGACTGGAGTTCAGACGTGTGCTCTTCCGATCTGTTATTAAATCTATTACAGACAGTATTGAATCTGTAGAAGGCGTTAAGCTATTGAATGTGGATCCCGGAGCTGCGACAAACCGCACTGTGGTCACATTTGCAGGAGAACCTAATGCTGTTTGCGAGGCTGCATTCAGGGGGGCTATGAAGGCTAAAGAGCTTATTGATATGCGTACTCATCATGGAGCACATCCTCGTATGGGGGCTACAGATGTCCTCCCCCTTATCCCGGTCAAAGGTATTACACTAGAGGAAACGGCTTTGTTTGCACTAGAATTAGGCAGACGACTTGCCACGGAAGGAGGAATACCCGTCTATGCTTATGAGGCCTGTGCCATTGTTTCTGAAAGAAAAAATCTTGCCGTTTGCCGTAAAGGAGAATATGAGGCTCTTGAAAAACGATTTTCAACAGACACCGAGCTTCCTGACTTCGGACCTGATAAGTTTACAGAGGAGGTAGCGAGGTCAGGAGCGACAGCCGTTGGTGCACGCGATTTTCTCATAGCTGTTAATTTTAATCTAAATACGACATCTACCCGCCGTGCAAATGCCGTTGCTTTTGATGTAAGAGAAAAAGGGCGTAAGAGCAGAGAGAATAATTCTGTTACAGGTAAAGTCCTGAAAGATGAAAACGGAGAAGAATTGTGGATGCCGGGTACACTCCGTTCGACAAAGGCAATAGGTTGGTTTATCGAGGAGTATGGAATAGCTCAGGTGTCTATGAATATTAATGACATAAACGTAACTCCTCTTCATTTGGCTTTTGAGGAGGTTTGCCGTAAAGCTGATGCCCGGGGCATAAGGGTGACAGGAACTGAACTTGTCGGTCTGGTTCCTAAAAAAGTCATGATTGAAGCCGGGTTATATTTTCTTGCCAAACAGCAACGATCATCCGGTATACCGGAGCGAGAGATAATTGATATTGCGGCCCGCACAATGGGTTTATCTGAGATATCAGCATGGAATCCGCAGGAAAGAATAATAGAGTATCTTCTCGAGCCGGTCAATAGCGGACTATTGATAGATAAGAGTATAAGGAGCTTTGCTGAAGATACCGCAAGTGAATCACCTGCACCGGGAGGAGGTTCTGTCTCTGCCTATATGGGGGTTATGGGAGCCTCACTTGCCTGTATGGTTGCTAATCTGTCGTCTCATAAACCTGGTTGGGACGATGATTGGAGTTACTTTTCCGAAAGTGCGGCAAAGTCGCAATCACTCATGCAGCAACTTCTTTTTCTTGTAGATGAGGACACGCGCGCGTTCAATTATGTAATGGAGTGTTTTAAAATGCCAAAATCTACACCGCAAGAAAAGACACTTTATCAAGAAGCCCTTGAAAAAGCCACTCTCTATGCTACAAACGTACCTTATGAAACAATGCGTAAGTGCGCTGAGATCATTCCTTTGCTTAAGGACATGACTGAAAAAGGAAATCCTAATTCCCTGTCAGATGCAGGCGTAGGGCTTCAGGCTGTAAGAGGGGCCATTTACGGAGCATTTATGAATGTAGTTATAAATGCCAAAACTTTGAAAAACACGACTAAAGGTTCTCAAATAATAGAAGAAGCAAGAGAACTTATGAAAAATGCACATGCTGAAATTGATTCTATAACCGAAAATCTATTCTGATATGGAAGAACTATTTGCAAAAGAGATAGTGGCAGGGCTTGACTTTGATCAGTTGCCACAGACTAAAGTGTATGATGCGGATGTAAACCATGCTCCATGCCGAAAACAACTGCTTAATAAAGAAGAAAAACATCTTGCACTGAAAAATGCATTACGATATTTCCCACGCGAACTCCACCACATCCTTGCTCCTGAATTTATGGCGGAGCTAAATAAATTCGGCAGAATATACATGTATCGTTTTAGACCTGATGCTGAGATCCTGGCGAGACCTATTGATTATTATCCTGCCAAATCAAAGCAAGCAGCCGCAATAATGATGATGATCCAAAATAATCTGAGTGATGCAGTGGCGCAGCATCCTCACGAGTTGATAACCTATGGAGGTAACGGAGCTGTATTTCAAAACTGGGCACAGTATCGTTTGACAATGAGTTATCTTGCCACAATGAGCGACAATCAGACACTTGTAATGTATTCCGGTCATCCTATGGGGCTGTTTCCTTCTCATCCTGACGCGCCAAGAGTAGTGATTACCAATGGCATGGTAATACCCAATTATTCCTCACCAGACCATTGGGAGAAATTCAACGCCATAGGTGTGTCTCAATATGGACAAATGACGGCCGGTTCATATATGTATATAGGACCTCAGGGCATAGTACACGGTACTACTATAACCATAATGAATGCATTGCGCATGAAAGATAAAGACGCTGTAGGCAAAGGTAAGCTGTTTATATCATCCGGGCTTGGTGGTATGTCGGGCGCTCAACCAAAAGCAGGCAATATAAGCGGAGTAGTAAGTGTTATCGCAGAAGTAAATATAAAAGCTATAAACCGACGTCATCAGCAGAAATGGGTTGATGAAGTATATGATGATATTACGAAACTATTCTCACGTATAGCTAAGGCTCGTGATTCAGGCGAAACGGTATCACTGGCTTACCATGGTAATGTTGTTGATCTTTGGGAGAAGGCTGCAGAAACTGGTCTGGATGTAAATATAGGTTCAGATCAAACATCATTACACAATCCATGGTCGGGAGGATACTATCCTGTCGGGATTAGTTTTGAAGAGGCAAACGAGGTTATGGCAACAGACCCTGAGCGATTTAAAGATTTAGTGAGGAAATCACTCTGCCGTCAGGTAGACGCTATTAATAAGCTAACTGCGAAAGGAATGTATTTCTTTGACTATGGTAATGCTTTTTTACTTGAATCATCAAGAGCAGGAGCGGATGTAATGACGACAAACGGACTATTCAGATATCCGTCATATGTGCAGGATATTATGGGACCTTTGTTTTTCGATTACGGTTTTGGCCCGTTCAGATGGGTTTGTACTTCGTGTGATCCTGATGATTTGAGAAAAACTGATAAGATAGCTGCCGATGTACTTAAACGTATCAGAAAGGTTGCACCTGAATCAATACACCGCCAGATTGATGATAATATTTACTGGATAGAGTCGGCGATGGACAATAATCTTGTAGTCGGTTCGCAGGCACGTATACTATATGCCGATTCGCAGGCCCGATGTGAGATAGCAAGTGCTTTTAATGAAGCTATAGCTAAAGGGGATATTTCTGCACCTGTTGTTTTGGGTCGAGATCATCATGATGTGTCCGGGACAGATTCTCCCTACCGCGAGACTTCAAATATATATGACGGTTCATCTTTTACAGCCGATATGGCAATACAGAATGTAATAGGCGATTCGTTTAGAGGTGCTACGTGGGTATCCATACATAACGGTGGTGGTGTAGGATGGGGTGAAGTGATAAACGGAGGCTTTGGAATGGTGATAGACGGTACACAAGATTCTGCCAGACGTATAAAGCAGATGCTTTTATGGGATGTAAACAACGGAATAGCCCGTCGAAGTTGGGCAAGAAACGAGGGGGCTATAGAAGCTATAAAAAGAGAGATGGAGCGTACGCCCGAACTGAAAGTTACGTTGCCCAATATAGCCGACGATGAATTGATAGAGAGTTTAATAAGAAATTGTGATAATTAATACTTTAGTTTTATGGAATTTATAATTGCTGCGGAAGATATTACTATCAGAGATATTCATAAACTTATGATATCGGGTGCTAAACTTATCTTATCTGACGATGCCAGAGAAAGAATTGTAAGATGTCGTGAATATCTCGACAGTAAGATGGCAACACAAACCGAACCTATATATGGCATAAATACGGGATTTGGATCACTTTGCGATATTAAAGTTGAGCCTGACGAACTTACTGTGCTTCAGAATAATCTCATTGTATCTCATGCGTGTGGTACGGGTGACGAAGCGCCAGCTGAGATAGTAAAACTTATCATGTTTTTGAAAATTCGTTCGCTTTCATACGGCAACTCCGGGGTACAGCTAATAACTGTCGAAAGATTAATTGATTATTATAATAATGATATTCTACCGGTTATATATCAACAAGGATCGTTAGGTGCGTCTGGCGATTTATCACCTTTGGCTCATATGAGTCTTACTCTTTTGGGCATGGGTGAAGTTTATTATAGAGGAAATAAATGTAACGCTATTGATATTCTTGATGAGTTTGGATGGGAACCGATAAAGCTAAAATCAAAAGAGGGGCTTGCTCTGATCAATGGAACTCAGTTTATGAGTGCATATTCCGTGTGGGGTATTATTCATTCTGAAAATCTTCTACATTGGGCTAATACAATCGGAGCGTTATCTATCGATGCGTTTGACGGATTGAAATCTCCTTTCCATTCCGAGATACATCGTTTGCGTCCGCACTCAGGTCAGATATCCGTAGCCAAACATATATTAAATCTTCTTGAGGGTAGTGAATTGATAGAGAGGTCAAAGAAGCATGTGCAAGATCCTTATTCATTCAGATGTATTCCTCAGGTTCACGGTGCGTCCTCTATGGGAATAGATTTCTGTAGACAAATTGTTACTACTGAGATTAACAGCGTGACCGACAATCCTACAATTATTCCCGAAGAGGAACTTATAATCTCAGCCGGTAACTTCCATGGTGAACCGCTTGCTATAGCGGCTGATTACCTTTCTATTGCCGTAGCAGAACTTGCGTCTATATCTGGACAGCGTACGTATCAGCTTATAAAGGGTGGTCGCGAACTACCAAAGTTTCTTGTTGCTAAGCCCGGATTAAACAGCGGTTTTATGATTCCGCAATATACCGTTGCATCTATAATAAGTCAGAATAAACAGCTCTGTACGCCAGCTTCCGTTGATTCAATAGAGTCATCGCAAGGTCAGGAAGACCATGTAAGCATGGGGGCCAATGCGGTCACTAAGATGTATCGAGTGATAAGCAATTCAGAGCAGGTGCTCGGAATTGAATTATTTAACGCGGTTCAGGCTCTTGAGTTTAGACGACCGTTCAGGACTTCTCCTAAACTTGAGTCTATTGTTGAATCATTTCGTAAAGATGTACCTTTTATTGATACAGATGTAATAATGTATCCGTATATGCATTTTTCAAAAGAATTTATTTTACGTAAACTAATGTGCATCAATGAATATACTTCTTCCGGTAAAACAGTAGAGGAAGATGCATACGGCTGTATGGCATAATAAAAATAGTATGAAGATAACTGTAATCGAAAATATCGCGTCGCTCATAAATGTGGAGAGGAATTTTTCAAGACGGCTAAGACAGAGCGGTAGTGAACTTGATAAATGCAGTCAGGTTGATGATGCATATCTTATTGTGAAAGATGATAAAATTGTATCGTTCGGGAAGATGCGTGATATCGATAATGATTTAAGTAGATATAAAGAATCAGAGTTGGAAAGAGAGGATGCCGGAGGCGGGTTTGTTATGTCTGCCTTTTGCGACTCTCATACTCATATTGTTTTTCCGCATACACGAGAGAAAGAGTTTGGCGAGAGACTCGCCGGAATGTCTTATGAGCAGATAGCAGCCAATGGTGGAGGTATACTTAATTCCGCTAAATCTTTGAATGATATATCAGATGAGCAGATAATAAAAGCTTCGCTGAAAAGACTCAATGACGTATTGCGTACAGGGACAGGAACAATTGAGATAAAATCAGGATATGGTCTGACGTCAGATAATGAAATACGTTTGCTAAGAATAATAAAAGAATTGAAGAGACACACTCCGGTCACGATAAAATCTACATTTCTTGGTGCACATGCTTTTCCTGCCGAGTATAAAAATAACAGAGACTATTATGTAAATATTATATTGCATGATATGATACCGCGTGTAGCGGAGGAAAAACTTGCTGAATATGTTGATGTGTTTTGTGAGAGAGGATTCTTTAGCGTCGGGCAAGCTGAAAAAATATTTGATGAGGCGGTCAAGTACGGACTTATACCTCGTATCCATGCCAATCAATTATCACACAGCGGGGCTATAGATATCGCAATAAAAAAACACTGCATATCGGCAGATCATCTTGAAGAGATGACAGAGAAGGAAATTCTTTCTCTCGCGGCTTCAGATACAATTGCTACGTTGTTGCCGGGATGTGCATTTTTCATGGATACTCATTTTCCCAATGCAAAAGCGTTGATAAACGCCGGAGCTACAGTGGCTCTCGCAAGTGATTATAATCCAGGTACATCACCTTCCGGTAATATGCTTTTTATGATTGCTTTAGCTTGTATAAAAATGAAGATGACTCCTGTTCAGGCTTTAATGGCTGCTACTATCAATGGTGCTGCGGCTCTCGGAATCAGTGATAGGAAGGGTAGTATCGCAGAGAATAAATGCGCTGATATTATCATAACTAATCCGATGAGTGAATTGGGGTATTTAGCATATTCATATACAGAGAATGTTATTAACAGGGTTATGCTTGCTGGAAAGTGGGTAGTATGATCAGTTTTTGTTTAAAAAACTATTCTGCACGAAAGCTCTTTGCCGTATAAAGATAATGCCGGTGAGATATAAATATTTTTCATGTACTGTTTATGAAAGAATGTTTTTGTTATAAAGGGGTATAACCAATATGCCGCTTGTGTACTCATTATACCTATGCCGGCACCGGCTAAGACATCCGTCATCCAGTGCCGGTTGTTATACATACGCATAAAACCTGTGCCAAAAGCCACAACATACCCTGCTACACCTATCCACGGAGAGATATCCATATACTCCATTCGCATAAACTCAGCTCCCATAAAAGCCGTTGCTGTATGACCGGAAGGAAAAGAATTGTAATTGCTGCCGTCAGGACGTTCCACTTTTATACTTGTCTTTAGTGTATTTACAGTTATACCCATCAGCGCATATGCAGTACCAAGTATTATAGTTCTGTCAATAAAATTATGTTTTCCTTTTACTCCAAATAGGTTAAGACCATATACAGCAAGCATGGGCGCATATTGAGTATAATCGTCAATCTTTAATTGTTGCGTGATATTTTCCTGTAACTCGTCTCGCATCTCGTGTATCTGATACTTCATCCAATCACTTTTCAACCCCAGTACCCCAACTCCAATAAATGCAGTTGGTATTATAATTTGCTTGAAACTAAATTTGTACGGATTGTGATTGTTTGCGTATTCAACATTAGAAGTATAGTAAGTGGAATCGTTTTGTGCTTTAATTATAGCGCAGTTAAACAAAGACAAAACAAGTATTATAAGTTTACACGTTTTCATTTTATTCCTTCTTATTATATTATAATTCCGGGATTACCCCGAATAATGTTTTGGAATAAAATTAAGATGTGATTTTGAAGACTTTTAGAATTTATATGATAAACAATATTGAAAATTTATGACCTTTGTCTTCAAAAGAATAATTAACGTCCCATCCATGATAATCACATATCGCTTTCACAATAGATAATCCTAATCCGTTACCTTTTTTATTAACGTCGCCTGTGCGGAAACGTAAAAATAGTGTGTCGGCCTTGAGTGAATCTCCATAAGCGGAATTATACACAGTAAGATTTCCATTGCTGCTTAAAACCTTAATACCACCATCTGTATCAGGCGTGTGTCTTATGGCGTTTACAATAAGATTATTGAGCAGGCACTCCAATAAGATACGGTTTGCTCTTATTTTAAATATATCTTTTTTGTCATGTTCAAAACAGATGCCCGAATGTAATGCTTCATAACCCGGCAGAGAAGATTCTATAAAGTCATTTAGGTCTATATCCTCCATCTCTGTATATTGCTCATTCTCAATTTTAGCCAAAAGCAAAAGGTTGCGGTTTAAGTGCTCCATTCTGATATTAAGACTATAAAGATCTGCTATGGCAAGCATAGTCTTTTCGTCGGCATTCTCTTGCATAAGAAGGTCGAGCTTACTTCGTATTATTGCGAGTGGAGTCTGTAATTCGTGAGATGCGTTTTCTGTAAATTCTTTTTGGATGCGATAAGCTTCTTTGTCTTTCTGAATTAATTTACGTAGTGAGTCATTTAGCCTGGCAAACTCTTCAATGCCACCGTCATAAAGCTGAGGTATAGGGTTCTTAGCCAAATTAAACTGCTCAATCATCTTTAGCGTATCATCGAAAGGTGACCATAATCTATGTGTCATAAACCTAATGGTTAGCAAGAGTGCAAAGCAAAGTACAATAAAAATAAGCAAAAGCTGTAGCATCATGCCCATTATTATATCTCGTTCTAAATCAAGACTCGGTATACCATTGCCTTGCTGCACTGCGTTTATTATATCTGCCATATCCTCAGCGTAGAAATGTTTAGTGAGAAGATAAAATAACGGAGTGGTCAGTATAAAAATTACTGTTGTGCACACAACAAATAAAGAAAGTGTTTTAGAAAGTAAACTTTTCTTTTTCATTCTTCTAATATCCATTTATAGCCGGTTCCATAGTATGTTTTAATACATTCACTTATGCCGGCTTGCTGCAGTTTCGCTTTTAAATTTTTAATATGAGCGTATACAAAATTGAAATCGTCCATCATATCCGCTATGTCTCCGCTCAGATGTTCGGCGAGCGCGCTCTTCGAAATTACACGTCTGCGGTTTTCAATAAGAAACAGCAACAGTTCATATTCTGTTTTCGTTAGATCAAGTGCCAATTCATTTGTACTCACTCTTTTACATAGTAAGTCTATAGTTAGTTCCCCATTTTTTAGAATGTTTGAACCTGTGAAGTTTTTGCGTCTGAGTAGTGCGAAGATTCGCATGCTAAGCTCCGGTAGATGAAATGGTTTAGCCAGATAGTCGTCAGCTCCAAGTCTTAAACCATCCACTTTATCATCAAGAGAGTCCTTTGCCGATATAATAATCACTCCGGCAACAGAGGGTTTCTTCTTTATTTTTTTAAGTATGTCAAGACCATTGCCTCCTGGCAACATTAAATCAAGCATTATGCAGTCATAATCATATATCTCAATCTTGGATACAGCTTCAACAAAAGAAAACGCTTGTTCACATAAATAATCCTCACGACTAAGAAAACAGACTATACTGTCGGATAATTCTTTCTCATCTTCAATTATTAATAATTTCATTTCTTGAGTTTTCTGTAAAGTTGGCTGTAAATTTAATATACAACTTTGTAGAAAGTCTGAATACGAAAATAAATTATGCCAGAAAAGATGCGGCTCTGTCAAATACAGAGAGAAAAGCATTGTTTAATATGGTATTATCTATAATGCTTTTTTCTATAGGAAAAGGATTCTGATGTGTATAATCATAGGCGAAGTCCAGTTCGTCAAGTATGTCCTGCGACTTTTTTCCTAATGCCAGCTTCACCCCGTAGGTTGGTATTACTATATCTTTTTTAAGAGTACATATTCTTAATCTGCTTTTATTACAGTCAAAGAAATCTGATCTGGCACTGTTATTTAAATCGGTCTTAAGCATTAGCATAAATGCCCTATTTAGCAATTCATCATTCAGATCAGGGATTATCTTGTCATTAAATCCGTCATCGAGACCAAGTCTTGTACTATAATAGTTATATACTTTCGACCAAGCCTCATTATCCATGATCTCTCTTGCACTTCCGTTCATTTTTTCAAATATTGACCCACCGCAAAAAAGAAAAAAACGACTGTCTGATATCAATTTGTCGGGATTACTTATAAATAGCACCTGCGAAACCATTGCTCCTATTGAATATGCAAAGAAGTCACATTTTGTATCTCTTACAAACAAACTGTGTCTGCCCTCTTTGATTTGTTGTAATAGTTGTCTTAAATTTAGTATGGTCTCTCTGCCGGAAGTATAAAGTCGTATGGGGTTTGCTGACAATCTCAGAGAAAGCGCAACATTAGCAAATGTAGAATTATATGTATCATGCGAATTGTCTTTTCTGAATTTTACCCATGGCACTATTTGTCTTGGCATATACCAGCTATCCGGAGTCCTGTTCATATGGAAAGCTATAGGGAAAAGAATAACCGGTTTCCCTGTTTTTTTACATAAATATTCCGCCCAGGTAAGGTATTTATCCCAGCTTCTTTCATTTAGTCCGTGAAGCAGTATAATGCAGCTATTATACTTTTTATCATGATTAGGTAAGAAAACAGAGTATCTGAAATTGCTGTTTTCTTTTATTGCATTGTCCGGATTTGTACAGAATGCCGATCCGTCGGGAGTCAAACCAAAAAGTTTATCACTCTCTTTCTTATCGCATTCTTCTGTGAATGAGCAACTCCTTATTAATGTTTTCTTGTCATCAAGCTCAATTGTCTTGTCATAAGAGAAAAGAGTCTGTAAATATTTACTCCGGTTTCTAAAGTCCATATCCATAGTCATGAAGTATAAGTGTTTATACTACAAATAAACAATCAAATAATAATATCAACAATTGAAAGGTTTTAGTAGGGGGGTATCGGGGTATAATTATATAATATGGGATGAAAATCATATTTATTGGGTGAAGTAAAAATTAATATCTATGTATCTGCTATAAATTTAAGCATATAATGAATAAAACCCTCAAACCTGTAGCTTTGGATATAATCGGATATGTAGAGCAAAATATTCTACCGGAATATAAAAACTTTGATAAAGCTCATCGAGAAGATCATGTAATTCAGGTTATTGAATGTAGTCTGAATATCGCTCAGTATTATGATGTAGATAAAGATATGGTATATGTAATAGCTGCGTATCATGATCTTGGTCTTCAAAATGGCAGAGAGTTTCACCATATTGATTCAGGTAAAATATTAATGAAAGACGAAATGCTGAAGAAATGGTTTAAAGAAGAGCAACTTCTTGTTATGCGAGATGCGATAGAAGACCACAGAGCATCAGGCAAGGATGAACCGAGAAGTATATATGGAAAGATTGTAGCTGAAGCTGACAGAGTAATTGATGTAGATATAACCCTGCGACGCACTGTGCAATTTGGACTTTCTCATTACAAACAGTATTCTTATGAAGAACAGTTCGGGCGTTTTAATAACCATCTTGAGGAAAAATATGCTGAAGGCGGCTACCTTAAATTGTGGATACCTGAGTCGCCAAACGGAGATAAACTGAAGGAGCTGCGAAACAGTATTTCAGCTAAAATCAAGTTGAGAAATATATTTGATTCTATATATAAAGAGGAGTCGGAACTTTAATAAAAAAACAAAGGCATAACAGAGATTTAAACAATCCTTGTTACGCCTTTGTTTTTTATTAAGCAGGACTCTAATAATTTATATATGAAAACTTTTATAGGGATAATAATAGGTATTGTATTGTGCTTATTTACCGGTTTTATGGGTAGTAAAACACAGGATCTGTCTTTATCTGAATGGTATCCGACACTAATAAAATCACCACTTACTCCGCCTTCCTTTGTATTTCCGGTCACATGGACAATATTGTATATATGTATGGGGATATCAGCCGGTCTGATAGCCGGAGCTTCATCAACAACCAAAACAAAGGTTTTGATAATTTTTCTGCTTCAATTATTATTTAACTTCTTGTGGAGCTATTTATTCTTTTATCTGAGGAGCCCTTTATATGGTTTTATTGATATCTTGATCCTTGACATTTTTGTGATATGGTATGTAATAAGTAGTTATAAAGTAAAGGTGCTTAGTTCTGTATTATGCTGGCCATATATATTATGGCTACTTTTTGCTACTTATCTTAACGGCTTTATATTGTTCAGAAATTAAGCGAAATGAGTTATTTTAGTCTTTTATATACACAACAGGAAACAGCATACTACGATACACGTAATATATTGCTTCCTGTTCACAATTAAAAAGTAAGTTGTAGATTGAATATAAATTTATCTTCTTTTTGCTCTGCCACTTCTGCCTCCTGTCTGACCGGAACGACCGCCGGCGGATGTGGAGCCGGAACGTCCAGACCCTGGTCTGCCAGCTCTGCCACCCTGTTTTGAATTGGACGAAGCTGATCTTCCGTTGCTACCTGTTTTTCCTTGGCCTCCATTTTTTGATCTTGACGGTGTGGAGTTGCCCGACCCGCTTTTCGAAGACTTCCCTGAATGAGAGTTTGATTTTTCCTGCGACTTAACTTTCGATTTTGCTTTGACATTGGAATCTGAAGTAGTAGCATTAGCTTTTGGTTTAGCGTCATTGTCAGAATCTACTATCATTGCGAAAAGGTCAACGAGTTCTTTTTCTGTAAGATCACGCCATTCTCCAAGTTTAATTCCGTCAAGTTTAATATTCATAATCTGTACACGCTCCAACTTGGTAACCTCGTATCCGAAATATTCGCACATACGACGAATTTGTCTGTTAAGTCCTTGAATAAGTGTAATATGAAATACATAAGGGCTTATTCCCTTAATCTGACATTTTCTTGTTACTCTGTCAAGTATGGGTACACCCTGCGACATGCGTTTAAGGAAATCCTCCGTGATCGGTTTATCAACAGTGACTATATATTCTTTTTTATGATTATTGCCTGCTCTTAGGATTTTGTTTACTATATCTCCGTTATTGGTAAGAAGAATAAGACCCTGAGAATCTTTATCAAGTCGTCCGATAGGGAATATGCGCTGTTCGTGTCTGATATAGTCAACAATGTTATCTCTTTCTTGTGGATCGGTGGTACTTACTATTCCCACTGGTTTGTTAAATGCTATATATACAGGTGTTATGTCATTTTCTATAAGAATACCGTTTACTCTTACTTTCTGTCCCGGTACTACTATTGTGCCAAGAGAAGCGCGTTTTCCGTTTATGGTAACGTTGCCCTCGCTGATATATCTGTCTGCCTCCCTTCGGGAGCATATACCCGAACTGCTTATATATTTATTCAGTCTGTATTCCATCTATACTTTTTTATTTAATTAAGCGGCAAAAATACTCATAAAAACATTTATTGCGTCTGTTTGTATTATTTATTAACCAATCATATAGTGTATTTGTGCACGGTTAAATAAGACATACAATCAGAAATGCCTTAAGATCGGAAGAGCGTCGCGTAGGGAAAGATTGTACGTCCTGTTGT
>CAMTOT010000045.1 GCA_947074165.1 uncultured Bacteroidales bacterium | reverse complement strand
ATCTCATAATCGCCCGGGTACCATATCCATGTTTGTGCGAAAGCCGGAGCACTCATCGCTCCGGCAACCATCAATAATTTAATCTTGTTTTTCATTCTTGCGTGTTCTGTAGAGTATCAATTCTTAAGAAAATAAGGAAGAGGGTTCTTAAGTCCTGCTTTTGACTTGATCGAATCATTAACCTCCGGACCGTTGTTTGTCCAGTTGTTGCATGGTCCGTTGGCATTTTGCAGAAACTTATCACTCTCTGTATGGTTATCTTTAACGGTAATAAATGCAGAACCCTCATCTGTATACAACCAAAACCAGTGGTTTGGATCATGTACGTAGGATGGTTTGTATATTGTGTGAACACAGTTCTCTGTAACATACGATTTTGGCTGAGCACCAAGAGTATATATACCTGCTACATCATACATATGCTTGCCAAAGTTGTAAATCAGATTACGGTGAACCTCATTATTTCTCATACAGTTGACAGTCTGTGTCCATCCCCATCCCAAATTGATGCCGGAGTAAGACACATCGCTTATTTCATTATGTTCAATGCGGATATGTTTCACATAACCGGCGCAGATTCCAAGTGTACCCCAGTCTTCGTTAGTGACGTTCTTTACTACATTATTATAGATAGTCAGATTCGAACATACCTCACGTTGATCTGCCGGATCGTATGGGAAATGCGTCTCAAGAGCCGCCGGACTGAAACTGCCGACAAGTATCCCGTTGCCGCCTATATCAGTAAAAAGGCAATTCTCAACAAGACCGCCGTGAGTTCCCCATTCATAGTCTAATCCTGACGAAGCAAGATGCTCAAAACGACAACCGATAAAGTCTATATCATTGGCAGCTTTAATCATCACCGCCGACGCAGGTCGTCCGAGCCAACCCTGATTGTCAAGTTTATGATTACGGTCAGGACGGATCATCTGTGGGCGAAGCTTATATCCGTCTGTAAGATACATTCCCGCCTGAAGAGGTACGTGACCAAGAAGCGAAGGACGCATCCATGTTGTATATTCAAATGCAACGTTCTCAAAACGAATATCAGACACCGGTCTGTCAAGCGTTCCTTCTATATTGACAAGCGTTTCTACCGCAGGCACGATAGCTTCAGTCATTTTCTCTCCTTTCTGCGGATAATAGTATAGCTTACGAGTCTCAATATCATGATACCATTCTCCAGGTTCGTCAAGCAGCTCCATGGCATTGGTAAGATAAAATGCAGAATTATGTCCTGTCGTTGTCACCATTGGTCTTGGCCATGGGTGTTCAAACTGTATTCTGCTTTCCGGTTGATGAAATCTTACCGCGGCGCTGTCTCCATGAATATCAATTGACCTGATGCGAAGATTTGCGATGCACCACATCTCATGAAGAACCATTTCCGGATATTTGGCATTCTTGATCTTCTGAACAGCTTTAGCCGGTACCCATAATATTTCATTCTCAGGATCATTATTGATAATCTTATGCATATCCTCAAAGTCGGAGACATCTCTTGCTCTTACAGCTTTCTTTCCGTTTACGTAAAACTGACGAAAATCAAGAGGGCGACCATTAAATGCAGGTACGTCCGCTACATAAAATTTGCCCTGCTTTTTCCATCCCTCAATACGCACTCCTCCGCTTATTACAGCATCACCGGCAGAAGTGATAACCGTAGGAGATTCTTTTGTACCGCTATCCTCGGGGCGGATAAATACCGGCTCGTAAACAAAATGATTACCGGATGACAAGTGAAGCGTTACACCACCGCTTACAGACGGATCATTAAGCCTGCGCAACTCTCGTGCCTGACGAAGTGCTGACGTAATAGTAGCTTTCGGTTGCTGCTCAGTACCGGGATTCTTATCGCTTCCGGTAGGTGACACATAAATATCCGCGGCTCCTGCGTAGCCCATGCAAAGCAGCATGGAGCCTGTTAATAATATTTTTTTCATAGTGATGATTCTCTCTTTATATTATCGTGCCAAAGGCATCCATACTGTCATTTCCGCTTTTCCACGGTTACCCCATGCATAATAAGGTATAAGTCTCACTTTTACAGGCGATGATTCTTTTGACACTTCTCTGTAAAGTGTATTCTCCCAGCTTTGTTGTTTTGACAACTTAGCCATTCCTTCCAGCATTACTATCGGACTTCCTTCAACAACTGTTTTTACCGGAGTAAATTTCATATCGGCAGGTATCATCACGTCATCAATTTTGTGATTGCCGTCAATATCAATGCTTTCAAGACAGTAAACCAGCGGCCCCCTCTTCACTACCACCTGATTACGGATCTCTTCCGCAAGCGGATGTGCTTCAAGTATCTTTGCAGACATATCCATAGTCCACTCTATCTGATCACCTTTTTTCCATTTACGATTTACCGTAGCGTATGTATCAGGCTGCCAGTTGCCGGGCACAACTTCACCATTCACTTTAAGTTCAACATTGTCGCACCATTGAGGTACTCTCAGGTTTATTGAGAATGGTTGTTTTGATCCTTTACCTTTTACAGAGTTTATAGTGAATTTCACTACACCATCCCACGGATAATCAGTAGCCTGTGTAATTGACACTTTACCTATCCCCTTAATCTCAGTATCGAGCGTATTATCTCCGTAAAGATGACACCAAAGCGAGTTGTCAGATACCGTATAAGCATAATTCTGAGCCTGACAAACAGTACGCAATGTATTTGGGGGACAACAAAAACAGCTTATATACTCAGTACGCTCCTTGGGCCAGCGCAGAGTATAAGGCAGATCATCACTGATTCGAAGAGGGTTAGTATAAAAATATTTCTTTCCGTCAAGGCTTATTCCGCTCAAAACACTGTTATAAAGACAAGTTTCTACAATCTCAGCATATTTAGCATCACCTGTCGTTGTAAGCATTCGCCAGTTAAAAAGCATATTTCCTATATTAGCGCAGGTTTCATTATGGGCCGTGCTATTTGGAAGCTGATACGGACGACCAAAACTCTGGTGAACTTTCTGAATACTGTCGGGCTCATAAGCACAACCGTCGGGAGAAGTCCCGTCATATAGAGCCCCGCAAGCTCCGGTGATATACATCTTTCTGTTTACTATATCACTCCATATACTTGTCAGGTTCTTCATTAGCTGCTCCTCGCCTGTCTCTGTATATACATCCGCAACACCTGCGTACAGATAGTTAGATCTTACTGCATGACCCATCGCATTATACTGCTCACGGAAAGGTATACGATCCTGATTATCGTCAGTGCCATTCTCTACCATCCCGCGTATATTTATCAGATTCTGCGACAATTCAAGATAACGCTGATTGCCTGTAGCGCGATACATCTCAACTACCCCCATATAGTGAGAAGGGCAGATTGCGTTACGCGCAAGTTCCGCAGAAGCCGTTTCGTAAAAATAGCAAAGGAAATCAGTGGCTCTTTTAGCAACTTCCAGTAGTTCCGTTTTTCCGGTAGCACGGTTATGGATTATACCCGCCATCATAAGATGCCCCAGGTTGTAAGTTTCAAAGTTAAGACGATTCGCAAAAGCACCTTTCTCATCCTCTTCTCCAACTTTTGTACCTATTACAGTTTGTTTAGCCGCAGCATGAGAGTCAATGCCCTGATTCATTTCCGATATTATAACCGGAGTGTGTATGTAACCGTCAGCACGCTGCACCTTTACAATATGTGAGATAAAATGATCCATCAGTTTATTAAGTTCAGGATCTTTATTTACAGCATAAATAGATGCTACGCCTTCAAGCCATTTATACATATCTCCGTCATGAAACGGAGGACCCCAGTGCTCACCGGGACAAACACCAGCCGCAATCTCAAAATTACGGAATCCGTGAGATACCTCCGGAGTATTCCATGTATTCCACATACTCTGCAGAGATACTTTACTAAATATATTAAATCGGTCTCCCCAGAAACCGTTATTCCATTTTACGGCATCTACAGATGTATTTGACATCCTTGCGTGAATACTTTTGCTTGTATCTGTCAGTCCGTTATGCTGTGCATTAGCTCCTGATACGGAAGCTAACGCAAGCATAGAAAGAAGGCCTATTCTTTTCATTGTCATTTAAGTTTTTTAGTATCGATTTTAGCGTATTTGATTCGCTGTCTTCTCCATGTGTAAATAGCATGAAGCGAACCGTCTCTACCCTCTATTATAGAAGGATAAGAATATTGACTTACCGGAGAGTCCTCAAGAATAACCATTGGCTCCCAGTTTACACCATCATCAGACAGCGAAACGGCAAGCGGAGTGCGTGGTCCTTTTGGCGTGCCCGGTAAAGTCTCAAAGTTATTGTATATAAGCGCGTGCTTACCATTTTTCAGTGTTACAGCGTCTGTACCAGAGTTATTATTAGGTGTATCGAGAAGTGTCACCTTACTCCATGTCTCACCTCTGTCGCCGCTCCAGGCAGTAGCAAGCTTGCCGTTACGCGTGCGGCAAAGCACCTGCAGGCGTCCGTCTTTATGGCGTAATATACTTGGCTGGATAGCATAAATAGGTTTTATATCTTTATCTTTTATCGCTTCTCCACCCTCCTGGTCGTCAGAGTCGGCTATACCGACTTTGCGTGATACTGTAGGCAGATCCATCTCGGCCTGAAGCGGACCAACGGTTCTCCATGTTTTACCCATATCATCAGAGATCTCAAAGTGAACTCTCCATCCGTTTTTACCTTCAGTACTTGACGGGGATATTATGCGTCCGTCTATAAATTCAGGTTTGTTTTTTATCGGTCCGAGAACTCCCTTAGGAAGAGCTTCCCTACTGCTCCATGTTTTACCACCGTCTTTTGAACGAACGACCCATCCAGTCCAGTCACCAACGTTTGTACCTATCTTATAAAATAAAAGAAGGTCTCCACCCGGCACCTGAAACAAAACCGGATTCCAGCACGCCTTACGACGCGCATCCGTGATATTGCATGCTATAGCTGTATGTACCGGCCCTGCAGAAGCTGCAGTTGTTCCTTCGTTTATTCCTGACAGCCCGGCAATGGCACACTGGGGATCGGTAAGATCAAAGACCCCGTCTGCTGCAATAAACGGTGAAGACCACACTTTAGCACCTTTCGGTTTACGGCTCACCCAAATACAGCAATCAGGATTTCTCTCTTTCGTCCCTCCGAAATAAGATGCTACAAGATCACCGTTTTTAAGCTCAACTATAGTAGCACCGTGACACTCCGGAAATGAACTCTCATCATAAAGAAACTCATCTGTGACAACAGCGGCATCGACAGTCGGGATAACCGATTTGAATGTATGCTTTCCGGAACCGATTTTTTCCGTTCTTCCGTCCGGCAGATAAAGTTCGGCAGTTGTGTTGGCAGGAATAGTAACTTCCCACTCAAGATTCTGAAGAGTCTTTCTCCATTTACTTTCCACTTTGCCGTAAGGAGTCATATATGACGCGTCTACAAAACTTAAGTTCTGAATAGAAAAATCAGGCTTCATAATCATATGGCGGAATCCGACTTTCTCGCTGTCACTTTTTATGCCCGCAAGATTTTCGTAATACCACACAAGCAAATCACCAAGCAACATGACATGATTACCGCTGTTCATCTTCGGACTCGCTGTGTTACCGTTCCATAGCTCCCAGATCGTAGTAGCCCCCTGTTCAATCATATATCCGTAAGATGGATATGTTTTATTTGACGCAAGAAGGAAAGCCACATCGGCAAAACCATTTCTGGACAACTCACGCATAAGCCACTGCACACCTATAACACCGCTGCTGATATGCCCTTTGTTTGTTGTAATAATTGAAGCAATCACATTTTTGACAACCTCTTCGCGATATTGCTCAGGTATAATATCAAAAGCAAGAGGCAGAATATTTGAAGTAACCGTATTATTACCGTAGAATATGCTATCAGGAAACAACGTATGCCCCGGTACCTGAGAAGTTCCTCCTTTTACAGTTAGAAACTTCTTATTAAACGCTTCTGTCATTCTATGTTCCAGGTCAGCCCATTCTTTCTGCTCCGTGTCAAGACCGTTTATCCCGGCAAACTTCGACATCAGTTTAGCTATTTTAATGTAATAAGCCGTAGATATAAGTGCTCCTTCAGTTTGTCTTGACGGATCTTTACTGTGAATCAGTTCAAGAGATTCAGGCGGCACGCACCAGTCACCGTATTTATCTTTAGTGACAATCAATTCTGATGTCATATACTCATCTCGCATATGATTAAGCCACTTCTTGATACTCTGATAATGCTTCTGTATAGGCATCGTATTGCCATACTGCGTATAAAGCATATCACATATAATCGGCAGTGCAGCCGGCCATGTCATGTTGTCTGAGTAATAGTTCCAGTAGGCAGGAGCTACATCAGGTATACATCCGTCTTCACGCTGCGCCTCTGTTATATCGTTTACCCATTTAGAGTATATTGCCCCGTTGCCGAAAAGGAAGCTTTCTCCCATAGTACCGACCGTACGGTCACCAAGCCACGGTTGACGCTCATTTCTTTGCGGACAGTCTACCGGCACACCTTTATAGTTGCCCAATATACCCCACCATGCGTTGCGGTGTATTTTATTAAGAATGTCATTTGATGAATTAAACGAACCGGTCATCTCTACTTCGTCGCTCACTACCTCTCCGACAAAATCACTAACTGATGGATTTTTATAACCGCTTACCTCTACATAGCGAAATCCGTGATACACAAATCGCGGTGCCCATGTATTGCCGTTTTCCTTACCATTACTCACGTAAGTATCCGTCACCCTTGCATCGCGCAGGTTCTCAACATATAGTGATCCGTCTTTCTGCAGTAGTTCCGCAAAGCGTAATCTGATTGTATCATTTACATTTGCGTTTTTTACTTTCATCTTTACCCAGCCCACCATATTCTGGCCCATGTCAAGGATATAGTTATCACCGTTTTTAGTGATAGATACAGGTTCAACGGTTTTAAGAACTTTCATTCCAGGCGACATTGCGCCTTTCAACGTACCTGACGGAATATCTACACGCTGAGCCGCACTCCATGCCGAGTCATCAAACCCTGTTTGTGCCCATCCGGTAAACTCCTTACGAGCATCATACTCCTCACCGTCATATTCATTATTACTTCTTATAGGACCATCAGTTGACAGCCTCCACGAAGCATCGCTCGATATTGTCTCCTTTGTACCGTCAGTGTACTCTACGATAAGATTAAATCTTAGTTTAGGATATCCGAAGTTTGGTATTTTATACGGTTTATAATTTTGACGCATTGTGTAATATCTGCCATTACCAAGAGTCACGCCTACAGCATTGCTTTTATCAAGCATATCTGTTACGTCAAAACTATTGTATATAATAGATTTACGATAGTCTGTAGGATTTGGCGCAAGCACCTGCTCACCAACACGTTTACCGTTAATAAAAAGCTCATACATCCCAAGTCCGGCAATATGAACAGTAGCCTGCTTCACCGCCTTATTTAGTTGAAACTCCTTACGCAGATAACGAGCGCTAAGTCTGCTCCACTGAGTCTCACTATCTCCCGGCGCAGCCTTATCAAGGCCAATCCACTGCCCTCTCCAGTGAGCCTCCTTAAGCAGACCCACAGAAAACACAGCAGGTTCGCTCCATGCTGATTCACCTTTATTTGTAAAACTTTTTATGCTCCAGTATCCACGTTGATTACTCTTAAGCGGTTTCCCTCCATAGGTAATCCACTGGCTGTCGCCTGAATTAACTTTTCCTGAGTCCCATAAATCAGCTTTTCCTTCTTTAAGGTTCTCTACTGTAGAGGCTACAAGAATATGGTATCCTGTTTGCAATACATTCTTAGAGTCAGACTCAAGCCTCCAGCTAAAACGGGGCTCTGAGGTATCTAAACCGATAGGATTATTGAGCTGCTCGGTTTTTTGTGACGTCACAATAACAGATTTCCCGACAATAGTATCGGGAAATATGCAGCATAACGCAACTAATAAAGTTAGAAATGCTATTCTCATAAATGTTTATCGTTTAGTAGACGGCAATGAAGTCCAGTCAGTTTTAACATAATCTTTTGATGCATCTACCGCAATAAGAATCTGGTCGTTGCCGCTTATATAACCGCTGTCATGCTGGAAGTTTGTTACCTTGCTGTCATACTGCCCTACATACTCCAGTTTACCTGTTTTTGGGCTGAACCACCACACGTTCTTTTTCGCTCCGCTTATCTTCTCAAGATCAATCTGCATCGGACGACCTGTGTAGTTATAAACCATCAGATAATCATTTCCGCGGGTTGCAACCGCTCTGTCATAACGCTCCCCGTTTTGTCCTGCAATGACACTCTGATCCGGCACACGCTCAAAATACGGTAATGCAAGCATAAGGTCTTTCATATACTGCATCTGAGAAAAACCGGGATCATTAAGTGCTTCCCACCATGGTTTGCCAGGCCCGAAAGAACCTCTTTTACCATAACTGTGAAACTGCATTATCGAATTGTGTCCGTATGTATGACCGAATGAACCGGCAAATACCGACCAGTATGCGTAACGTCTAACATCGTAATCCATCCATCTTGTTTCATTTACATCATGAAGTCCCTGAGGTATATCTTCATAGATAGGCTCACCGTCAATAACAGGCTTTAAAGTTCCTTCAGACTGACTTGCTTCCACAAATCTCCAGTTATCCTCTTCTGTATTCTCTTTAATAGGATAATCTCCGTCGCCTTTACGCTGTCCGTATCTGCGGTGACCGCTCTGGAACATATTGAAATCCAACCATACTGACTCATTAAACCATGTAGCAGACGTGGTACGACCTCTCGGGTGGAATGTCATAATGTGATTTTTGTCGATTGCTCTGATAGAGCGCGCAAGCGCTTCCCAAACATCAGTTTTCTTGTCGCCGCGGATATCACCGCCAACAAGCCATATAATGTTAGGACTATCTTTATATCTCTCAGCTAGGAAACGTCCGTAAGCATCAGCTTCTTTAGCGTTCATATGACCTGCGTCGACAGGAGTACCCCAGATAGGAACCATAGCAATGTAAATACCGTTTCTTTCAGCCGTTTTCACGATATAGTCCATGTGGTCCCAATAACCGTAAACACCTTTTTTATCAATATTCTTAAAGTTAAATCCGTCAGTCATTGAATATTGCCCGTAGCAGTTTAGCGAAGGTACGCTGTTAAGAGTCTGTATCTGAACTACATTATATCCTCCGTTTTTACAAGCGTCAAGATAATAGCCCACTTCATCACGATCCATACGCTGCGGAAGAAGCCATCCCGTTTCTCCAAGCCAGAAGAACGGAGTCCCGTTTTCATGCTTAATATATCGTCCCTCTTCAGAGACAGTCAGTTTGCCGTTATCCCACGGCATAGATTTTTTCCCTTTAGCATCAGCCGAAAAAGATATAGCCGTAATAAAAGTAAGTAGAGTAAGTATTCTGCTTATCTTCATAATATTGTAATTTTTATTATTCTTTATTTATTTGATTCTGAAAGCTTCTCAAACTCGATAGAAGCAAGTATGAAGGAGCCGACCGATTTAGGGTCATTTTCAATTTTTGGCTCGTTAATGTAGTAAGCAAAACTACCGTCTCTTTGACCTTTACCACCTAATCCCGCGACAGCGCAACAGTTTGTAAGTGTATAAGTGCCGTTTGCCTCCTCTTTAATAAACTCTTTAGTCATACCCTCAAAAGCTTTTTTAGTTGCCGGTAGGTATTTCTCTGAAGAGATATACCCTTTGTTTATCGACTTGCTCAGGAAATACACAAAAAGCGCCGAAGCAGAAGACTCAAGATAGTTGCCCTGACGATTACCCTGATCGGTAACCTGCCACCAAACACCTGATTCGATATCCTGATACTTAACGATATTCTTAGCAAGAGTATCTACGATATTAGTGATCTGATCTCTTCCCTGAATATCAAGAGGCAGATAATCAAGAGCATCTACGATAGCTGCCGAATACCATCCAAGACTGCGGCTCCATAGGTTAGCCGAACATCCGGTCTCTTTATTTGCCCAGTTCTGCGTTCTGCTCTCATCCCATCCGTGGAAATAAAGTCCCGTCTTCGGATCGTATGTATGCTTAGCTATAAGAGTTATCTGTTTTACAACCTCTTCATACAGTGCAGGCTGATTAAACTGCGTAGCGTATTGTGCAAGGTAAGGAGATGCCATAAATATACCGTCAAGCCACATCTGATGCTCATACACCTTTTTATGCCAAAATCCTCCGTCGGAAGTGCGTGGCTGTTCACTCATCTGCTTAAGCAGGGTATCCATCGCGACTTTATAACGCTCATCTTTAGTTTTATCATAAAAATCAAACAGTGCCTTACCCGGATTAATATTATCTATATTAAAAGAAAGATACTTCATTGTCTTGATGCGTCCTTCATCATCGATAAGGCTGTCTGCGTATATCTTAGCATAATCAAAATACTTATCCTCGCCGGTATGTCTCCACATTTCAAGCATAGACTTAACCACAAGACCGTGAGTATATCCCCATCGTGGTTTAGTAGCTTTTTCAATCATCCAGGGCTCAGGAAATCGTACCATCTCCGACTGCGCCATTCTTTCACTCCATTTAACCTGAGTAGACTCAACACTTTTTTTGCCGCAAGAATGAAAGCTGCCAATAAGTGTCATACAACTCATAACGGTTAATACTATCTTCTTCATCTCTGCTATGATTAAATTGTTTTTGCTGTTAATGTATATACTCCGGCGGCCTTGGTATTTATATCATACAGATATGTATCCCCTGTTTCCACCTTATTAAGTTTAGCGTTGTCATTGATTATTGGTGCAGCGATAACCGGCACTTCATAAAGAGGATTTTTGTTATCTCCTTTTGCATCCTTCAGTCCTTTACCTGCAAGTGGCGTAGCAGTACGGATCCGGCAGTTTCCGCCTTTTTCCGATTTCACTACAAGCTTCTCTATCTTGCCGTCTTTCCAGGTCATATCAATCTCAAAACCGCCCCTTGCTTTTACGCCTTTTATCTCTCCGTCCTGCCATAGGGAAGGAAGTGCGGGAAGAACGTATATAAATCCGTCGTGACTCTGAATAAGCATCTCCGCTATACCGGCAGTACAACCGAAGTTACCGTCAATCTGGAAAGGTGGATGAGCGTCAAACAGGTTAGGGTAAGTACCGCCTTTCTTTTTCTCATTCCTCACAAGAGTAAGCTGGTCTGTAATCAGTTTATAAGCATGGTCACCATCAAGCAGACGTGCCCACAGACAAACTTTCCAGCCCATACTCCAGCCTGTTGAAGGGTCACCGCGATGTATAAGCGATGTGCGTGCCGCATCAAACAGTTCAGGCGTGCGGAAAGGAGAAATCTGATTACTCGGGAATAGACCATATAGATGAGATACATGACGGTGCACATCTTTCGGATCATCCCAGTCTGCCATCCACTCCTGAAGTTGTCCCCAACGCCCCACCTGCATAGGAGCCATCTCGTTAAGACGCTCTTTAAGTCTTAATGCGTATTCTTTATCAATATTCAGAATCTCAGAAGATGTGATTATCTGATTCCATAAATCAAAGATCAGCTGATTGTCAATCGTACATCCTGCCGCTGTAGTAGCTTTACCGTCACTTCCCGCGTGAGTGTTCTCAGGCGAATTACTCGGACACACTACAAGCCAGTTATTTTGAGGTTCGTAAACCATCACTTCATCAAAAAAGCGTCCTGCCTCTCTCATTATAGGATATACCTCGCTAAGAAATTGCTTATCTCCGGTATACAAATATCTTTCCCACAAGTGTCGGCAAAGCCATGCTCCGCCTGCGGGCCACATGCCCGACGGCGCTTTATCTATAGCTCCGGTCATGCGCCATATATCGGTATTGTGATGAAGCACCCATCCGTTTACGCCATACATAACTTTAGCCGATTCTTTCCCCGTCTCACTCACCTCGCGGATAAGCTGCATAAGCGGCTCGTGAAGCTCCGTTAGATTAGTTACTTCTGCGGGCCAGTAGTTCATTTCAAGATTGATGTTGCATGTATATTTACTGTCCCATGACGGGAACAGCTTATCATTCCATATACCCTGCAGGTTGGCAGGCTGTCCTCCAGGCTGAGAAGAACAGATCAATAAGTATCGTCCGAAATTGTAATAAGTCGAAACAAGAAAATTATCGTTGGTATCTTTAAACCTCTCTACACGAAGATCAGTCGGCACATGAGAATACTTATCATCGCCCAGATCAAGAGAGTTTCTATCCATAAAGCTCTTGAAATATTTCACGTGATCATGCTTATTATCGGCGTAAGCTCTTTTCATCGCTTTATGAAGATAACCTTTGGCACGCGCTACATGATCGCCCGTTATATCTTTATAATTATTGAAATTTGTACTTATCGACACATAGAAGATTGCTTCGTCAGCACCCTCTACGCTTATCACCCCGTCGCGCGCTATCTGCTTACCGCCTTTAATGCCTGCCGCCATACGACCCTGAAAGTCTACTTTGCCTTTCAGACCTTCATGCCATGATGAAACACCTGTCAGGGAGATCTCTCCTCCTTCCGTCTCAATCATCACATCCTGATGTGGAGAAGTGAAATTGGCTGTACACGTTATTTTGCCCGGTTTATCGGCAGTCACTCTCACCGTCACTACCTGATCGGTAAATGAGGTCATCGTCTCACGCAAATAATTTACTCCGTCTACTTTATATCTTACAATGGTACGTGCCGAGTCAAGACTCAGCTCTCGATAATAGTCTGTATAGTTATTATGACCGGGGAAAGAGATGTGCATATCGCCAAACGACTGATAAGGCATACCGCTGTTTGTCTTAGACATCACTTTTTCTGTAGCCAGTGTCTGTGCCTCCAGATATTTACCTTCAAAGACAAGATCTCTTACCTTAGGGATATATTCAAGAGCATTGGGGTTGGGATTATTATTAGGTCTTCCCGCCCATATAGTCTCTTCATTCAGCTGTATATGTTCAATGCCGGGTACTCCGAAAACCATGGCTCCAAGTCTCCCGTTTCCAAGCGGAAGAGCCTCAGTCCATACCTGAGCCGGCTTATCATACCATAATTTATAGGTGTGGGCGAAACTTGAAAATATGGAACTCATCCATATCACTCCCCCTAATAAAAATATCTTTCTCATCCTAATTTGCTTTTCTATAGTAGAATGACGGATAAGGGGGGAAAAGGTACAGATCGGAAAGCGTCGTGCAGGGAACGAGTGTACGGACGCGGGTG
>CAMTOT010000044.1 GCA_947074165.1 uncultured Bacteroidales bacterium | reverse complement strand
TCTACACCAGGACGTACACTCTTTCCCTACACGACGCTCTTCCGATCTAGTGTGGTGAAAATTCCTATTGGCACTTCAAATGTGAAAAGTGTGCGGGATAGAGTGTCTATAAGGATCAAAAATGAACCACCTAAAAATATATTTGCAGGAATGGCTTTTTTGTTGTCGGCACCTACAAGCATACGCACAATATGCGGAACAAACAATCCGTAGAAACTTATAATGCCGGCAACAGCTACAGTCGCGGTTGTCATTAATGTGGCGCATATTATAAGAAATATTTTATCCGGTATCGGATTTACCCCCACAGCCCTGGCTGCGTCGTCACCAAGCGCCAGCAGATTTAGTCTCCATCGAAAGAAATATATGCCTGTACCTGATATTAATATAGGGCCTATCGCTTGTTCTACTTCATTCCATGATGCAGAATGAAGATTCCCCATAGTCCATTGTATTATAGCCTGTAGTTTATACGGGTTGCTTACATATTGTACAAAAGATAGTAGAGCCGTAAATATACCCGAAACTATCATACCCGACAATACAATCGTTATAGTACTGTTTTGTCTGTCTTTGCCAGCTATGAAATAGGTCAGTAATACGGCAATACTACCTCCAACGAAAGCGTAAATGTTTAAGAACGACAACGTATATACTATAGCTAAGGAGGCTCCGAAAGCAGCGCCGGAAGATATACCCAGTATATATGAATCGATTAGCGGATTGCGGAATAGGCTTTGTAATACGGCCCCTGATACGGATAGAGCAGCGCCAACCATGAATGTAAGAATAATGCGAGGTAGTCTGACATTGAGTATTATGTTTTTAGTCATATCCATAAGCTCATCATCAGCAGCTACAAACGGATTAAAGGAGGTGCCAATAAATATTGATAGTATTATTATCGGCAGAGGCAGTCCGTAACAAATTATATTTTCAATTCTTCTTTCCAAAACGGTATCATTAGGTTTTATAAACAAATAGCTAAAATGGCTTTACTGCTGTTACTGAAAATAGCTCAGAGTTATCTTTATGAAGAATTATATCTTCTGCCTTCAGAGTCGGGTTTATTTCTCTAAATCCTATTTTATTAAGTAAGGAGATATCTCTGTCGGGGCGAGAGTAATTGCTTATGTCTAGTTGTTGCTTAATAGTGTTGGCCTGTTGCATAATATCCGCGGGATATTTTTCATGGCCTTTGCAAGAGAATTTTATATTTCCGAAATCACCGTCGAAGTTAATAAGTACTCCGCCTCTGTTTAAGACCTTAAAGCAGGATTTGTAAAAGCGTTCGGTATCTGGTACTATCCATGTCATAAGTCGGGTAAAAACCATATCAAAACTGTCTTCCTTGAAAACAAGATTCTGAGCGTCCATTACAATGTAATTTATATCCAGATTCATGCTGCTACTCACTTCACGTGCCTGAGCAATCATTTCCGCTGAAATATCTATAGCGGTCACTTCAAATCCGGCTAGCGTAAGTATATTGGCAAAATATCCTGACGCAGTGCCTATTTCCAAAACACGTCGACCTTTCAGATGTTTATGATAACCGCGGAAATACTCTATCCAGTATTTTGTTTCGGGAAGATTCCACTCTTCATCTTTTTCTTCTCTCCAGATACGGGCCTGTTTATCCCAATACGAGGCAATAGATGCCATCGATGCAATGTCTCGTTTAAAATTCATAATTAAAATATTCTAATAGTTTGTTTCCTTTATCTTCTCCATATAACACCTTTATTATCTCTTTTATCTCCTCTTTTGTGTCATATTCTTCCGAATTTTTATCACCGTAAGCAAAGTCATTGATGGCGGCTGCAACGCATAGCGATTTTAATGTATGTGGATTATAAAAAAACATAGGCATTAGATTATATATATCACGGTTGTTTATAGCCTTTACTTTGCGCAGCTCTTTTTTCTTGTAAAAAAGCTCTGGAGAATCATTCCACATCACAATAATATCAGGATTCCATTTAATAAGTGTTTCCGGGTTGATATTTGGGCGGTCTATATTGGCAGGACAGGCATTTTCTACTCCTGCCATGAGCAAGCAGTTGTGCATCATGCTTTTATGTCCTGTTGTGGAAAATATCTTACCATTTGCCCATGTGAAATAAACTGATTTACGACTATCCGGCTCATCTGTACCGGCACGGGTATTAAACTCATTTATCTTTGCTCTTGCATAATCACATAGTTCTTTACCACGCTCTTCATTACCCGTAAGTATAGCTATATCACTTAATTCGCGTAAGACGTTATCGTAACTCTCCGAAGTAGCCATATAAACGGCTATGCCGGAATTGTTGAGAATATTTAATGTACTTTTAGGTACATTCTGTGTTAATACAAGATCAGGTTTTAAAGCTATTATACTTTCAATATTCAGCAGTTCATTGCTTCCCGGAGTGGCAATCTCTTTATCTCTGACACGAGCGTCTATAAGACTTAGATAATTATATTGCTCGGAATCGAAATACAGCTCAGATGGTACGCCAACGAGCAGATCTTCTTTGCCAAGCATATACATAATGTCAACACATGGATCAAACAGCGCAATGACTCTTGTTGCTTTAGTCGGTAGGGATACTGTATTGCCATAAGTATCAGTCAGATATATTTCTGACTGATACTTAATGATATCCGTACTTTTCTTTTTACTACATCCGCAAAGTATGAGCAGAATAAGAGGTGTTATGAATATAAGTTCTTTCATATTATTATAAGTTTAACGTGATAGAGCATCTATATGTGAGGGGTGCTAGTTGTACCCAGTAGTACATGTCATTTCTTTTCCATGCGGTAGAGTATTGTTTCGCGTCAAGAAGATTATTAACCATAAGATTTATTTTATATCTCCGGCGGCTGTATGATATACCGGCATCAACTCTGAAAATATCATCCATTTTCTGCGGATCAGACGAGGTGAATCTCTCTGTTCTTCCCACCAGATACTGATAACCGGCAGAGACAGATAATCCTTTTAGTACTTTACCGGGTAAAGAGTAATCAATCCATGAATTTTGAATATGACGAATACGGTTAGGTGTAGCTTTACCAACCATTTCCGGGTTCATATCATCTTTTGTTATTTTCGAATCTGTATATGCATAGTTAATTACAACATTTAAACCTTTAAATAAGGTACCTCTGATATCTGCCTCAAATCCTTTAGATTCATTTTCTCCTGTTTGATAAAAGTCATTTGTAACAGGGTCATTTACAATATTATTGCTACGTCGTATATTATATACAGAAAGTGTGGTTGATAAAGCTTTTCCAAACCACTCATTCTTTAATCCTGCTTCAAAACTGCGCCCTTTCAGAGGCTTAAGCGCGGTACCATCTATAGCAGATCCTGCCTGCGGTATAAATGTATTATCATATAATGCATATATACTCGCTGACTTTGTAAATAACCAGTTAATGCCTGCGCGAGGAGTTATTACATTATTTGTCGCTTTCGTTTTATCGCCGTATTGAATAAAGTCAGCTTTAGATCTTGTAGCACGTACACCTATATTTAATTTTACTCTTTCATTAAACAAGTTTATCTCGTCCATAATATATCCTGAGATATAATAAAGTTTGCTGTCGGTCAGATTTATCTCATCATCGATGGTATTTTCAGAATTAAAATCGCCGTTTGGCAGAAAGTTATTATTAATGACTTGTGAATATATCGGGTTAGATATTTCAAGCGGATATATATTTGATGCTGTTTCCCATGTATCTGCGGTCTGATTATGTTTATTATTATAATCTACACCTATAATAATATTGTTCTTAACTCCTGATATATTAAAACTACCATTAATGAATGCTTGTGCTGAAAATACATTATACTTCATCGCATCGTAAACAAGATACCTGTCAAGTATATCAATATTTTCCTCATTAGGTCCGTAAACCCAGAAGATAGTACCTTTGGAGTTACAATTAATATCAGATACCTGAGCTGTAAATTTCCAGTTTTTATTAAACTCTTTCTCGAGAGTAATAAATGCATTATGTTCATTTCCTCTATACGGACGAGTTGACGGATCTGTAATAGAAAAATCTATAGGAAGAGAGCCAAATCCATAAGGTGATATCTGAGCCTCACTAAGCATCATATAATTCATGCGCTGATATACATACTGCGCAGTGATTGTGGTGCTATTGTTTAGTTTATATAGAAATGATGGCGCTATAAGTATTCTGTCATTTGTGTCAAACTGAAGAAACCCCTCTTTATACATTCCCATCATGTTAAGTCTGGCTGATAATCTGCCTTCATTATCTAATACACCCTCAATATCAGCCTCAGCTCTTACCATATCGTAACTACCGTACATGACAGTATAGCTGCTTCGGTTTTGCCCTGTCGGTTTCTTGGTTACAACATTGTAAGTGCCGGCAGGGTCGCCAAGAGAGTTCATAAATCCTGATGGACCTTTTATAAATTCAATAGATTCTATTATAGATATATCGTCTCCTAAAGGACCTTTCAACAGTGGTCGAAGATCCACTCCGTTTCGTTGAGCATTCATGTATCCACCACGGGAATATATGTCAGCCGAGATTCCATTATGTAACTCCTCTCTGAACGAACCGCTTACATTGCGGGTGATGTTCTCATTCACATTGAGAGAAAACTGATCTTTAATCATTGAAGACGAGATAATCTGGATGTTCTGAGATGACTCTAAAGGCTCTGTGTTTAAACGAAGAGAGGATGATAATCTCTCCGGATTATATTTTTTAATACCTGATGATTCAATAATTACTTCATCAAGAAGCATGTTTTTTATTGTATCGGCTTTTTGAGTAAGCTGATTCCTGCTTGTATTGTTTTGTGAGTATGCATATATATATGTTATGCAAATAATGAAACATGTAATGAACCTTCTCATAATTAGTAATGATTTTCTTTTAGGTGAGAAATAAATTTTAAGACTAATCCGGATAGAGGGTAGCATTATTGTCAAAATCGTGCTACTGATATATGTAACATTGCAGTTTGGATAATGTTTTACATCTATGATTAAAATGTGTTAATTGATGTTTTTTGCATGAAAAAAGAGGCTGTCTAAACTAGTTAGACAGCCTCAAACTCTATGCTATTATGATCTTTACATAAAGCAATTATATTTATAATAAGGATCAGATAGACTGTTCCACATTCATGACAAAAGCTCTAAGGCCTAAAGCCTGTTTCGAATCATCAAGAGCTTTTAGTTCACTAAGAAGCTTCTCAACTTTAGAGTCTTCTGTCATAACCATCATAGAAGAGTTCATACCTGGCCAGGCATGACTGCCATAGTGAGGTTCACCTTTGAATGAACCGCGTCCCTGAACCTGCTCCCAGTAAGTAAAGCCTCTAAGGCTGTTTTTGTCAAGTATTCTGACAATCGCTTCATTGTGAGCCTGGTCGTATGTAATAAATACTGCTTTCATATATTTAAAAGTATTATTTTTTTAGTAATCCTTTAGCGTGAGCTTTTCTTCGGCGGTTAACACCGTTCTTAGCGAACACACAATAAAGAGTAGGAACGATAATCAATGTAATAAGTGTAGAGAATGCAAGACCCCAAGCTACAGTCATACCCATTGATTTCCACATTTCAGAACCTTCACCTATACCAATTGCCATTGGTATCATACCAAGTACAGTTGTAAGCGTAGTCATAAGTACAGGACGTAGACGAGAACGTCCGGCGCTAATTGTTGCACGACGAATAGACATGCCGCGTTCTCTGTTTAGAATAGTATAGTCAATAAGTACAATACCATTTTTTACCACAATACCTGCAAGCATGATAATACCAATCATAGCCATTATACCCAGCGGAGTATTAGTTATAGCAAGACCGATAAATACACCTGTAAAGGCAAACGGTAATGAGAACATGATAATGAATGGGTCTGTTAATGATTCAAACTGAGCCGCAAGTACGATAAATACAAGGATTATAATCAAAATACCTAATGTTATAAGGTCTTTGAATGAATCTTGTTGGTCTTCGAAAGATCCTCCGATTGTAGTAGAAATACTTGGCGGTGTGTCTACTTCATAACTTAGCAGTTGTTGTACCTGATTTGCTACCTCTCCAAGAGCGTAACCCGGTTTTACAATCGCGCTAAGCGTAACAAGACGTTCACGGTTTTTACGCTTAATAGTAGGAGGTGTCATACGTTCCACTACATTACCAAGGTCGCGCACTCGTATACCTCTGCCCTCGTTATTATAAATAAGAATATTTTCGATATCTTCAAGAGACTGTCTGTTTTCAGGTGCGTAACGCACTTTGATGTCATACTCATCTCCGTCTTCACGATAATAAGACGCTAATGAACCATTGATACGGTTGCGCAGATAAAGAGCTGCAGTAGTCATATTAAGACCGTTAAGAGCAAGCTTTTCTCTGTCGAAGTCTACCTGATATTCCGGAATATAATCACCACGGTCATTGTTTACTGTCGCTACAGACTCAAGAGCCTCAAGTTTACTTTTAACCTCAGCCGCGAATTTGTCTGTTGTATCGAAGTCAAAACCATAAATCTCAACATCTACAGAAGTCTGTCCTCCCACACCCTGGTTAGAACCACCGGCAAGAACGTTGAACGACTTAAATTCAGGATATTTCCTAAGATCTTCACGTATAAGATCACAAATCTCAGTAAGACCTCTTTGACGGTCTCCAACGCTTGATAGTTTTACGTTCCAGTTAATAAGGTGAGTACCGTTGTCAGATAGCGAACCGAACACGTTGTCTTCATCCGCCTGACCAACAGTAAATGATGAAGCATCAATTTCCGGATATTTTGCCGCAAGTTCTTTCTCTACCTGTATAGCAAGAGCTCTTGATATTTCAAGACGTGTACCTACAGGCATCTCAATTGTTATACCTATACGACCGTTGTCCATAGTAGGGAAGTATTCTGTTGGGATTAGTTTCGCAAGTCCAAGGCTTAAGAAGAACATGGCAAAAGCGATAACAATCGTTTTAATACGATTAACAACAACCCAAGAAAGGCATCTTTCATAGAATGCATCAAGACCATTAAGAGCTTTCTCTATAGGAGTGAAAATCAATAACCATACTTTTCCTTTTTCCGGATTTAGCTTAAGTAGCTGAGAACAAAGCATCGGCGTAAGAGATAGGGCTCCCACAGTAGATACTATCATAATGATAGATACAATCCAACCTAACTGTTTGAAAAGTACACCAGCCATACCCGGAATCATAGTAAGAGGCAGGAATACGGCAAGCATGGTAAGAGTAGAGGCTATAACTGAGATTGCCACCTCATTTGTACCATGTACGGCAGCTTGTTTTGGATCACTACCTTTTTCAATATGGTTTGTTACGTTCTCAAGTACTACAATCGCGTCATCCACCACCATACCAATCGCAATACTCAGAGAGGATAGAGATATGATATTAAGTGTATTTCCTGATGCAAGCAGGTAAGCGAACGAAACGATAAGCGAGATAGGAATAGTAAGTATAATGATGAATGTTGCTCTCCATCGTCCAAGGAAGATTAATACCACAAACATTACGATGATAAAAGTCACCATAATAGTTTCTAAAAGTGAATTAATCGTATTTTCTATATTGACAGACGTATTTACGATAATACCGATATTAACGTCGGCAGGAAGTGATTTCTGAATATCCGGAAGCTTGGCAAGAACTTGTTTTGAGATAGCAACAGAGTTTGCGCCAGATTGTTTCTGGATAAATATTGTACCACCTTGCTGAGCAACATACTTAGTGCCACGGCCTGAAGTACCTGTCACATAAGCTTCCTGTGCTCTTTCCTGAGGACCGTCTTCTACTTTAGCGACGTCACTAAGAAATATAGTACGTCCGTTTTGTGTTCCGACTACTATATCCTCAAGCTGTTTTGAATCAGAGAACTCACCCTCTACACGAAGAGAATATGTATTAGAACCGATGTCGAAGTTACCACCCGGTGTATTTCTGTTCTCGCTTGCGATAAGTGAAGATATTGTCTCGATAGACAAATTGTAAGCCTCAAGTTTTTGAGGATCGCAATATACCTTGATTTCACGTTTTGGAATACCTGAGATGGAAACGGAACCAACACCTGCAATACGTTTAAGCGGATTGGCTACCTTGTCATCCAGGATTTTGTATAGACCGTTCATACTCTCCTGAGCAGTTACCGAAAGAATAACAATCGGAATATCGTCAGTACCGAATTTAAACAGAATAGGGTTATTTACATTATCAGGTAAAGAACTTTTTACCTGGTCAAGCTTATCACGCACATCATTTGTAGCGGTAGCAATATCGGTACCGTACTCAAATTCAAGAGTGATGATAGACATGTTTTCTTTAGAAGAAGATGTGATATGCTTTAGGTCACTCACCGTGTTTAGTGAGTTTTCCATAATTTTTGTGACATTGGTCTCAATATCTGCCGCACTAGCACCAGGGTAAGCGGTCATAACCATAATGGTGTTTGTCTCGATATTGGGGTACAGGTCGATAGAGAGCCTGGATAGCGAGAACAAACCAAGAATCACCAAGGCAAGAAAAACGAGTGCCGTGGAGATAGGTTTTTTTACAGCCGTAGAATATAAACTCATAATTTTTTATTTTTTTTCAACCTGAACTTTTGTACCGTTAATAAGTCGGCTTTGACCCGCAACAACTACCTGGTCGCCGTTTTCGATTCCTGAAATAACCTCAAACGCTGATTCCATCAAACGTCCAAGCTCAACTTTCTGATATTTAACGGTACCGTCTTGTTGAAGTATGTAGATGAATCTGTCAGCAGAACCTGATTGCTTGATAACGGCCTGATCAGGTACAACAATGTTATTGATTGTTCCAAAGTTTAATGTGGCACGCGCAAACATACCAGGACGCACTCTGCGATCTTGGTTATTGATTGTTATTTCTACCGGGAATGTACGGGTATTAGAGTCAATTGTAGGATGAACAAGAGAAACCTTTCCGCCAAAATTTTCATTACCAAATACGTCAAGCTTAATATCCGCGGTCATACCTTTTTTTACAAACTTATAGTAAGCCTCAGAAACGTTTATTATAAGTTTAACAGGTGAGATCTGCTCAACTACAAGAATAGGATTCTGTGAGTACATATCTCCTTTATCATAGTTACGAGCAGTGATTATACCATCAATAGGACTTAATAGCTGTGTGTTGGTAGCCAGATTTTTGAAAGAACTCTCAAGAACATCAAAATTCATCTTAGCCTGATCCCAGTCTGATTTAGAGACTCCGCCAATCTTGTATAGCTCATCAACACGAGAAAATTCAATGCGAGCGTTTTCAAGCTGTAGTTTTGTCTGACGAAGATTGTTATCATCCATTTCCGCTAATTTTTGTCCTTTATGAACGCGATCCCCTACCTCTACATTAATAGCTTCGATACGAGCAGGACTCTGCGGTGCGATTTTATTAACAATATTTGCCTGTACAGTCGCTGTAAACTCTCTTGTCTGATCTACGTCACGTGCAAATACTTTTTCAACTCTTACAAGAGGATCACTTTCAACCTTAGCAGTAACATCTTTCTTCTCTCCTGAGCAAGAAGCAGCAAGTATAGAAAGTATTATTAACTGCGCAACAAATAATTTGTTTGACTTTTTCATATATATTGTTCTATTATTTTATTTGTAAGATATTATTTTTTTTCAGTCGTGTCGTATTGCTCTACCGATTTGCCAAGTGTGGCTTCAAGAGTGGCACGGGCATCAAGATAGTCAAAAATAGATTGCGCGTACTGTAGTCGGGCTTGTGTCAGAGCTGTCTCTGAACTATTCATCTCAAGAATAGTTCCCGATCCGATAGTGTATCTTTTCTGGCTAATATTATATGCTTTTTGAGCCTGCTCTATAACCTCTTTGTTTGATGTAACCTGTTCTACTGATGTAGCGATACTATTAAGTGAATTTGTAACGCTTAAGTTAAGTTGTCGTGTTACATTTTCTTTTTGTAACTCAAGGTTAATTATTGATGCCTTATTTTGTTTTGTCTTAAAGTATTTTTTACCTCCATCGAAAATAGGAATGGTAAGAGATAACGCCAGCGTTGATCCAGGATACCAGTGCTGATCTCCCGATTTGAGTGTCTCAGCCATTGATTGCCATCCGTAAGAAAGCTGCATTCCAAGAGTCGGAAGATATCCGAATTTATTGATTGTCTCAGTTTTCTCCAATATACTTTGGTTTATTTCCAGCATTTTCAAACTACTGTTGTTTGATATGTCGGTGTCTCCCTTAAGTCTCAAATAATCGGCAAGCATCTCCTCTTCATAGTTAGAAAGTTCACCTTCAAATATAATAGGTGCATTTACATCTACGCCCATAAGAACTTTGACCTGCATCGTTGCCAGACGTACAGCATTCTCTCCGTTGACAACCTGAGGGATCTGATTCTTAAGCTGAACATCCGCAGATAATTTATCATATTCAGAAACAAGACCCTGCTGATATTTGTCACTTACTGTTTTAGCGCTTAGTTCTGCGTTTTTATACCCTGCAAGAAGTGAACTGTAAGCATCTTTGGCAAGTAGCAGTGAGAAGTATGCTATCTTAACTTCTTTGACCATGTCAATTTTAGAAGCGCGAGACTCTTCAATTTTAAGTTCAACCTGATTTTGGTTTAGTTGAACAGTTTTCCAAAGCTGAGGCGCTATGATTGGCATATTAAGACCGAAAGTGCCATTTGTAGTATAATTAGCTCCCATTGAAACCGGTTCCGGAGAAAATGAAAGTTTCATCTTTTGTTGTACTATAGAATGAGACATAGCCCCTGTAGCATCAATATTGGGAAATAATCCGGCTATCTGTTCTTTCTTGGCGTACTTCTGAATCTTAATTTCATTATTTGCAATCTTAATGGTCGGATTGTCACTGAGAGCTATCTCCAGTGCCTGGTCCAGATTGATTCGTATTGAATCCTGAGCCTTAACTCCTTCCGTTAAGATAAAAGAAAACAGTCCCACGGCTGCAATCTTAATCATCTTAATCTTTCTTTCCTGTTTCATATCTATTAATTTGTTTGTATTCCTTGAAGAACTTAATACCTCAATATAATTGTCGCTGTATAAGCATTTTCGCTAAAATATGCATAACGGTATAAATCACACTCAAAATAAATTATTAGAAATCAAATAGAAAAATCAATTCACTATATATATATAGGTATTCAATAAACTATATCATTTTCTCAATAACTGTAATCTTAACACGTATAAAATCTAAATTGAGTTTATATAATGGTTTATTGACAAGTATAGGGCATTTGTTGAAACGTTTTGCTAACCATCTTACAGCAAGTTATATTTGCGTAAATAATTTTATGAATATGACCGATAAATGTCAAATTAAATCTGCACCAAAATTTCTTCAGTTATTTTCACATAACAGACACACTCTGGCATGGTGTGCCGTATATTTTCTGCTATTCCTGCAGGGAATAAGGTTTGATATATATTTTTCTCTTATATCTGCTACTTTGACAACCGGGTGGATGTTGTTGTTGTACTCTCTGGTGAGGAAAATTTTAATAAAAAAGCTTTTGCAGAACCATCGGGCTTTATTTTATTACATAATTTCGTTTACGCTGATATGCTTCATGATGAGATTCAGCGTTACTCTTGAGATTATAGCATTTAAGTTTGTAACTCAGTTTATACATATAGAGATTCCTCCAAGGTTACTTGAAGCACCTGCGGAGCAGAATCTTATATTTCCATATTTCAGGATGGGAGTACTTCTTATAGGCACATTTGCCGTTAGTACTATTTCCTATTTGCTGGAGAAATCCAAAAATGATCAGAAACAAGCCAACGCGCTGATGAATGAAAAACTGGATATGGAGTTGAGATACCTAAAGGCTCAGATAAATCCTCATTTCTTATTTAATGCACTTAATAATATTTACTCGCTTGTATATACAAATGATGATAACGCGGCAGAGAGTATTTTAAAGCTTTCTGAAATGTTGAGATATGTTACAGATGAGTGTCAGGCAGACAAAATATCTATATCAAAAGAGGTTAAGTATATAGATAACTTTATAGATTTTCAACTGTTAAGAATGGAAAGCTATCCTAATATAGAATTTTCAAAGGATATAGTCAATCCTGAATTTAAGATTCCCCCAATGATACTTCAACCTCTTGTTGAGAATGCATTCAAACACTCGAGACTGGAAAATAACAACAAGGGATATGTAAAGATTGATTTGCGCCAGAATGATAAACAGCTTATCTTTACTACAGAGAATTCCCAGTCTGCGTGCGTCTTTAGCAATCAGAAAGAACGTAGCGGAATAGGGGTAAATAATGTACAAAAGAGGCTTGAATTAGCTTATGGTGAAAACTATTCTTTTAATGTTGATAGTGATTCTCATCATTATAAGGTAGAGATTGTAATAAATTTATAATAATGACACAGGATAAATACAACGTATTAATAGTAGATGATGAGTTTCTTGCGCGCAAATTGCTTTCTGATTATGTATCTAAAATAGATTCCCTTAATCTGGTAGCTACTTGCTCAAACGCATTTGAAGCAATGACATATCTTCAGAAAAGCGATGTAGATATATTACTTTTAGATATACATATGCCGGATATAACAGGTCTTGAACTTGTTAAAAGCATGAAGAATCTACCTGCTGTAATATTTACCACTGCTTATTCTGAATATGCAATAGATAGTTACGAACTTGGAGCCGTCGACTATCTTCTTAAACCTATTGCATTTCCACGTTTCTTTCAGGCTATAAATAAGGCTTTTGAAAAATGTGGGCAAAATAATAGGGTAGAATTGCAGCCTGCATCATTAAAAGATACTTTGAATGAATCTCCTGCCGATAATATCAAACAAAATACGGATTTTCTTACAGTAAAGGCTGATTATAAAATATATAAAATCAATTTTTCAGACCTGCTTTACGTAGAAGGACAACATGAGTATGTTACGTTTCATACTACGACAAGAAGAATTACCGCGCTCTTTTCTTTAAAAAATCTGGAAGAGATTCTTCCTTCTGATCAGTTTCTAAGAATTCATAAATCTTATATTATATCATTTCATTATATTGAAGATATTGAAGGTAATACAGTCTCGGTATCAGGTAATAGACTGCCAATCGGAGGAAGCTATCGAGATGCACTTCTGACACGTTTAAATCTAAAATAAGATCGGAAGAGCACACGTCTGAACTCCAGTCACCGCTCATTATCTC
>CAMTOT010000043.1 GCA_947074165.1 uncultured Bacteroidales bacterium | reverse complement strand
TTACTGTTGAATATCATAAGAGATAGCGTCTACATGATAAAAAGAAAGATACTCTGTTCCTGATTTTTCCCTTGAAGCAGCTATGCGAGAGCGAAAATCTGCTATACGAGCCTCCACGCTGTTGCCTTGTTCGCCACGTGCTTTTTTCTCAGTGCTACATCCGGCAGCAGACTCTCCATGTGCTTCTGCTTCACTCGCTTTAACCTGTTCCTCCCATCTCTGGAGATAGGCTTCGTCTATGCGTTGCTCTCTGAGATATCCTTTGACTTTTACGATTGAGTTGACACATTTCTGATCAAACTTTCCTACTTCTGCCCCTTCTATGCGAATTATTTTGGTATCATCGCTTCCCATAAGAAAGATCTTACGACCACCGTGTTTACAAATGTGAGTGCATACACCGTCAAGAATTATCTCTTTGTCAACGAAAGACGGTGCTGACGCAAGTACTTTATCTACATCCATAACAGATACACTTTGAGTCTCTGTTGTGTTTTTAGTTGAGTCTGATGATTTAGAACCGCTGCAAGAAGTAGCAAGTAGTGAAGTTGCAGCAAATGCAACAAGAAGAAGATTTTTTTTCATAATATATCTGTTTTTGTTTTGTTAGAATTGTATTCCTGTAGTTATGCCGAAGCTTGTAGAGTTACCCGAAAGAGAGTAATTTTTGTTACAAATCCCTCCGGAGAGGTTAAGTTTAGTTTTGTTTTTTATATTTATATTACAACAAACGTTTAGCGTAAGTTGATTAAAATTATCAGTTCTATAATTATAATTCCTAATAAGGGCAATGTAACGGCTTGAAGACTGCTCGAGACCACCCAGGTTGACCAAGGATGATAATGAGGAAGAGCAATTGTATCCGGCTTTAATGTCAAATAGCACCTTGTCACAAGGTATCAAAATCCTGAAGTCACATCCGCCTGTCATGTTCATTGCATATATCTCCCTGCCGCTACCAATATGTTTTTCGTTATAATCATTAATGCCGGCTGATGGTGAAAATATTATGGACGAATTACGGGTAATAATCTTTAGAACTGATTTAATATCAATGTTACTTATCTGATTGATATAAGTACTTTTAGACGTAATTAACGGATAAGAGTTGGATGTAGGATTACCAAATATATTGTCTATACCTTTTCTGTCAATATATGCTGCATCTAAAGTAATGCCGTATTCAAATTTGTCAGACTTTTCAGAAGTATATGAGAGCTGGCTGTGAATTATGTCAATAGTGAGTTCATTTAAAGTAAGATAATTAAGAGAGGTCATTATCTTGTCAATATTTCTTGAAGAGTAAATGAATGAGAATCGCCACCCACATCTATCTTCTCTTATTAAATCTATTCCGGCACCATAACCGGCACCTTTATAGTTGACAGATGTATTTGAGCCGGCAAAGCGTATATAATCCATGCCAAGACCAGTCATGTGGTAAATAGAAGTAGAGCCAAGATCACTCATAAATGCTATACTGCTCTTTTGATTATAGCTGTTGAGCATAGCCCTTACGGATAATAAATAACGTGAAGATTTATATCCTGCACCAAAAGTAAGATCCATATCTGAAACTATGTTGCGTGGGCGAGGGTCTACGGTACGGTGCTCGATTTGTGCCCTGTATTTTAATTCCGCTCCAGTAACCCAACTCCCGTTTAGCCTTGAGTAGGCTCCTGCGAATTTATACTGCTCGCTATAGATATCTCCACCGATAGAGTCGCCTGATACATAGGGGTATATCAGCTCATAATCTGCATTTTCATTCCATATGCTATTGCGTCTTGTGCTGTTTCTGTATGATGCATACCCTGATAGTCTTGTTTTAGTATCCATTATATAGAAAGAACCGGCATAAACATCGAAAGCTGTGATTGCATCACCTATTTCTGATATATAAGTATCAGCTCCTTTATCTGAGAAATATCCAAGAGAGAAATTAGAAATCGTAGAGTCTGCGTAAAAATATCTTGCTGCCGGGTTATCAGCGTAGAGTAATGATATAGTATTCTCCCCGTGAAGAGAGAACACTGATATCAAAACAAAAGAAAGATATATTACGAATGTTTTATTGATTGTCATTATTGCAATTCTGAAGCTTTAACAGAATGATTGAAATCTGTCGATGAATTGTTTGTTTTTTGAAGCACTACTCTACCATCAGGCTGAGTAAGGGCAACTTTACGTCTTACGGCTTTTCCATAATTCTCTGCTACAGCTGCATTTTCACCAACGTAAGTAAAGCCCATGTCAAGTGAAGCGGAGGTAAGATTCCAGACATACGTGTTTTTTGGTCCGAGGTTTACTGCATCTACAATCCATTCATTTGGAACTTTATAGTACGTGAAGTCTTTAGATGTAGCACCTGTGGTAAGAGTATAGTTGCAGGTATAAGAATAGTCTGACATAAATGACTCCGGGGTTACTTCTGCAGGAACTCGTCCTATTACATAAGCCTTATTTCCCTGTTTATTTAATATCCAAAGAGTGTTGCTATAGCAGTATAGTTGCTCTAGATTGTCAACATCAGGGTTGTCAATATCCTGGTTTGACGAGCTTGTAGATGTCGTATACCATTCAAAATTAGCTTTACGAAGATCAAAAGAGTTTACGTTTGCTTCACGATGATCTATAGCATTGTCACAAATGATAAGAGAATCACCTGGTGCGACAGGATAAGTCGTACCATTACCCGGAACGCGAAATATAGATCCGGCTGTAAAGTGTGTACCCATTATGTTTGGGCTGTAATCATTTTGAGTTGTTGTCAGAAATTGTGATTCCGCTATGAATAAACCATCAGCATAAAGCGTTTGGTCAGAGTTATTATATATTTTGATATATTGGTCTCCGGTATATTGTTTGTTTTCAGGAGTGACAGTTCCAGTAACGAACAGCTCCATTATGACAAAATCAGCGTCGGTATTTATAACGAATAATTCAAGTGATAGCTTTACTACTCCACCCTGAACTGTTACATTAGTAGCAGCCCCATGAACGTTTACTGTTTGAATAGAGTTGAGAATAGCCTCACCAGAGAATTTTACGTTATAAAGACCATCATTAAGAGTGATAGGAGTGCCGTAATCGAATGCAGACTCCACGCCAGTTGTGACATTTGTGAAAATGTATATACCGGATTTTACAGAAAGATCTGATGATGAGTCTGTCGACGGTAAAGTAAAATCCGGAGTTACAATACTGTTTTTAATTTTATCATCACTACTGCAGGATGAAAGAAGTACTCCTGCGCAAAACAAAGAGAAGAAAGTAACTTTGTACATAATATTTAATTTTATTCGTTTAATTATTTAAAGAGAGAAATTCATCTCCATTCCGAAATATGGAGATCCTGATCTTCGTATTAATCTGGTTCCGCTATAATAATCCGGATATATTGTTATCATTTTATTCACAAAAAGAGATATTCTGGCATACCTCCCAAGCTCCTTAGTTGCCTTAAGGTTGATATCTCCGGCAAAGGGCACTGTAGTAGCATTGAAGTATTCATCCGAATAGCCTTTAACAAACCACCCGAGTATGGGATCATTCTTTGATTCCTCAGTATAGTTGTGGATATTACCGGCCATGTCAATATAATATTTTGGTGTGCCGTCGTTATAAAGAGGTCTGCTTGAAGTAGACCATGTACACTGTAGAGATGTCGAAAATATGAGCCCAAGTCTTTGTAAATATGTGTCAAACATAAAGTTTGTATTAAAACTATTTCTTTCATATCCGCCTTCCCAGTCATATATACCGATATAATTGAAAGGTCTGCCATTTATTACTGTGCCGGGACGGTAATATTCATATCCGGCATTGGATGTAGTTGTTTTAAACCATGCACCATTAATTGTAAGCTTGGTCTTAATCGGTTCTAAGCGCTTGGTAGAAAGAGTAAATTCAATTCCCTCTTTATGAGTTTTAGTCTGATTATCCCACACATTATAAAGTTTCATCACGGAATCATTTGCATATGAAAAGTCAGAAACCTGTGGTTTAGATGTTATCTCAGATGAATTGACAGATCCCGTATCATAGTTTTTATAGTAAAGAGCCCGAAAATCTGTAACCTGCCTGAATCCGTCGTTCATATATTCTCTGAAATATGTGACAGAGAGATTAAATCCATCATAAGATACACCCCCACGGAGTTCATATTTGTTGTTACGGGCAGGCTTCAGGTCAAAATTAGTAACGTCAATACAGTATGTACGATAGTTAATCACTCTGTAATCAGGATTATTATGATAGTAGTTAAGCTGTACAATATCTTCATATCTGGCATCAGGATAAAGCATGTCAAGTGTAGGTGCTTTTATGTGAGAACCTGCCCCCACAGAGAAATCAACCTTAAGTGTCTTACCTGAAATAATTGCAGGGGGAAGATTGTATCTGATATTAATACGTGGTTCGATATAAACTTTACCTGCCATTGTATACCTGCTATCAAGATTAAGCAGAGATAGTGTTCTGACACCTGCCATTACATCTAATTTGTACCCATCTAAATCTACCGTTAGATTTTCTTCGGCAAAAAAAGCAATATTGTGCATAAAAGGGATATCCTTGTAACTGCGTGGCCTGGTCGATGTTGAGTTCATTGGACGAGATACATCGTATTTACGTCCTTCTCCATTGTTACCAGACATTTTCCACTCTGTTCCTATAAGTAATTTGTTCTTAATATTAGCAGTGTTAAAATCAAATCTTCCAATTGCGGAGAAATTACCGCTTACAGGGCGGCCGTCAACAAACAGATCAGCCACATACTGAAATGGCAGATACTCGCCGTCAAACTCGCCTTCGTTAAGAGATGTCGCAACCGGCATAGGTCTTGAAAGAGATATGAATTTTGTTTGTTCAAGTCTGTCATAAGAAGCTGTAAGCGCCCCTTTAAGATCTAGCTCCGTAAAATATTTTAATTCAGAGAAGTATAGTTTTGTAGTTGCCGCTAAAGAAAATCTATTGTACGTTGACTTGAAACTATCATATTGATTGCCTGTAATCTCAGCATCATTTTTCTGATTATCAAATGAACCTGTATAGTCGGCGTTTAAACTAAGCTTGGCCCGAAGATTATCACCGGTATAATTATTAACCAGACGTGAAGAGAAAGTTACTCTTTTATAGTTCTCAAGAGGAAGACGTGGATCTGCTTTTGAGTCTGTATAATTTACATCAGCATTGAGAAAGGTACTGCGACCTGTTTTAAACCCTTTACCAACTGAAAACAGTTTCCCATATTCATCAACTTTGACTCTTGCAGATAGAGGAGATGAACCGCTCTTTCTTATAATATTAACTAATCCTGACGTCAAATCTCCATATACAACAGAGGGTATACCTCTCACTATCTCTACACTCTCTATATTGTCAGTCTGAATAGATCGCATATCAACTCCCTTAGAAACAAATGTTCTTTCGTTTGATGAAGATGGATTGTATTGAAGGTTTGCATCATTGTCTATTGCTATACCATCAATGACAAATTTCACCCCGAGAGAAGCCATTACTTCAGATGTAGAACCGGCTTCACGCAGACGGATAAGGCTTGCGCTATTCATGTCGGGTGTTTGGGTCTTACCTCCGGGAATGAGCTCTAAAATATCACTGAAACTTGTTGGCTGTAGATGCTCCATAGCCTGCTTACCAATAACAGACGCAGAGGGCGTCAGATTTGACTCAGCAGCAGTGATAAATATCTCATTGAGATTAAGACTAATTAATAATGAATCTGAAGCAACATTTAATGAATCTGATATCACCATGTCACGATTGCGGGAACCTTTTATGGCTCCAAGTATCATAGGGCAACTTATTACATAGTGCATAGTTAGTATTATTAATATTCCGAAACAGCGCTTCATCTACTTTAAATTTTCTATGGCAAAGCTATAGCTAACTTTGCACCCCGGTAATACCTAAAAATTAGTAAATAAGTGTACGTTAGAGTTTATTGTTCACTACATATAATTAGAGGCGGAGGACCAAAAAGCTATATATGACGCTATATGTGATAATTTTATCTATATTTTATGACATCTTACTAAACATTTTCTTGTTTTATCTATTCTATATATCAGTTGATATTTATCCGCTAATTGTTATTAATTATAAAACATAAGCATGAGTAGTAATATTTTTATAGTAAAGAGAGATGGAAAAAGAGAAGTATTTTCTCTGGAGAAGATTAAGAGTGCCATACGCAAGGCTTTTCTTTCAGTAGGCAGCTTTGCCACCAACGAAGATATCGCCACCGTCCTGAGCCGGGTTGACATCTCAGACGGGATGAGTGTAGAAGAGATTCAGAATCAGGTGGAAGTTTCTCTTATGGCTGAAAGATATTTCATGGTTGCTAAGTCATATATGCTCTATAGACAGAAACATTCTGAGGACAGGGAAACAAGAGATCATCTAAGCTTTCTTATTAATTATTGCGATGCAGAGAATGCGGCTACAGGCAGTAAGTATGATGCCAATGCCAATGTCGATAAGAAAAATATAGCAACGCTGATAGGAGAGATTCCTAAATCAGGATTTATACGCCTAAACCGTAGAATGATTACGGACAGGCTGAAAGATATGTGTGGTAAGGAGGTAGCGGATAAATATATAAGTTTACTAAACAATCACTTTATATACAAAAATGATGAGACTAGCCTCGCAAACTATTGCGCGAGTATTACAATGTATCCATGGCTGCTGAACGGGACTGTATCTATAGGTGGTAACTCAAAGGCCCCAACTAATCTTAAGTCTTTTTGCGGTGGATTTGTAAATATGGTATTTATGGTATCCAGTATGTTGAGCGGTGCTTGTGCTACCCCAGAGTTCCTGATGTATATGAATTACTTTATAGCTCTTGAATATGGCAAAGATTATTATACTCAGACTGATAAAATTGTAGATCTTTCTCTTAAACAGCGTACTATTGATAAAGTGATATGTGACTGTTTTGAACAAATTGTATATTCAATTAACCAACCAACCGGAGCTCGTAATTTTCAGGCAGTGTTTTGGAATGTATCATATTATGACAGATATTACTTCAAAAGCCTTTTCGGCCAATTTAAATTCCCTGACGGCAGTTCACCGGATTGGAATTCGCTTTCATGGCTTCAGAAGCGCTTTATGAACTGGTTTAATGACGAGAGGTGTAAAACCGTGCTTACATTTCCTGTCGAGACAATGGCACTTCTTACTGACGATGGTGATGTAAAAGATAAAGAGTATGGTGATTTCACTGCTGAAATGTATTCAAAGGGACATTCGTTCTTCACTTATATGAGTGATAATGCTGATTCTCTGAGCAGTTGTTGCAGATTAAGAAATGAGATCCAGGATAATGGTTTCAGTTATACTCTTGGAGCAGGAGGTGTATCGACAGGATCAAAGAGCGTTTTAACTATAAATCTAAATCGTTGTGTGCAGCATGCGGTAAAAGCAGGCATTGATTATTTAAAAGCAATATCAGATATTGTAGAGTTAGCGCATAAAGTACAGATTGCTTATAATGAGAATCTAAAAGACCTGCTTAACAAAGGGATGTTGCCGTTGTTTGATGCAGGATATATTAATATGAATCGCCAATATCTCACTATTGGTATAAATGGACTTGTAGAATCTGCAGAATTTCTTGGAATTGAGATTTCAGACAATGAGAGATATACATCATTTGTACAAAATACTCTTGGTGTAATTGAGAAGTTCAACAAGAAATACAGATCAAAAGATCTTCTATTTAATTGCGAGATGATACCAGCAGAAAATGTAGGAGTAAAGCACTCAAAATGGGATAAGGAAGATGGTTATATGGTCTCCAGAGATTGTTATAACAGCTATTTTTATATTGTAGAAGATAATTCCCTTAATATAATTGATAAATTCAGATTGCACGGGAGAAAATATATAGAGCATCTTACGGGAGGGTCGGCACTTCATCTGAATCTCGAGGAACATCTTAATAAAAACCAATACAGACAGTTGCTCCGTGTCGCGGCTAATGAGGGCTGCAACTATTTTACTTTTAATATACCCAACACTGTATGTAACGAATGCGGTGCTATAGATAAACGATACTTAAAGCAGTGTCCTTCATGTGAAAGTTATAATATAGATTATTTGACAAGAATAATAGGATATATGAAGAGGGTAAGTAGTTTCTCCGCACCACGCCAGGATGAAGCTAAGCTCCGCCATTATAATAAGGTTAATAATGTGTGCTAATTGACTATAATGTAAATAACAAAAGCAGTGTATCTAACCGCCAGATAAACTGCTTTGTAATAATGTAAATAAAAAATACTGTAATATTTAATTATGCTAAAATACGTAGATTATGATATTGTATTTCAGGAAATACCAGATGAAGTAAGTCTTGCTATAAATATTTCTCAGTGTCCAAACAGATGTTCAGGTTGCCACTCTATGCATTTAATGGAGAATATTGGCGAAGATCTTTCCACAGATATTTTATACAGAATAATTGACAAATATAAAGATTCTATTACCTGCGTATGCTTTATGGGAGGCGACAAATCACAGCCCGAAATAGAGAAATTAGCGAATGCCGTAAAAACTAATTACAATCTCAAAGTCGGATGGTACTCAGGAAAGGAAGTTCTACCTAAGCAGCTCTATCTTTTTGACTATGTAAAACTCGGGCGCTATATAGAGGCTCTTGGCGGTTTAGATAGCTTAAATACAAATCAACGTATGTATAAAATCTCAGCAAATGAAACTGATGATATAACATACAGGTTCAAGAAACAACTATAAATCAAAAGTAACACGTGCCCAGCACATGCGCAGAGGCATAGGATAATATTGAGTGCTTTCATAAAAGGCGTTGAAAGCATTCTCTAACTTAACAGAGAATCCGATCTTATATGCATTACTAATATTCATCTTGTAACCCGTCTCAAAATTGTGAAGAGTATATGCATTTGTTTGATAAGATTCATCAGCGGAAGTGAAGCGAACGCCAGTGTAAGTCGAGTTATAATGAAACCAAAACTTATCTTTAAATGTAACCCGATATCCAGCGCTCCAGCGGTTACGGGGTACATATGCAATTTGTTTTCCATGAGCAGCATCACCAACTCTTGCACTCTGATCTATTGAACTGGCATAAGTATATACACCGGTAAGAGAATGATTGAATGCTCCCGTTTGCAATCTGATACGCCCGTTAAATTCAGCACCACGCGAACGCACCTTACTAAAGTTTACCGGCTCCCATATATACCCATTACCTTTTGGTATCCATGTAATCCAATTATCTACATCCATATCATAATATGTAGCTTCGAGATCAAGCTTAATAAGACTAAACACCTCACATTCGGAAGATAAAGAGACATCATAACCCATAGATTTTTCATCATCAAGATCGGGGTTACCACCGGGACTCCAATATAAATCATTAAGAGTAGGAACACGGTGATTGTAGCTCTGTGAGGCCTTTAATTCAAGAAGGCGTGGTATAATTTTCAGACGTGCAGAAAGCGAGTATGTGCCAAATACCCTCTTATCGATACATTGTAAAGTCGTGCTACCATCAATTTGTAAAAACGATAAGGGATAATATGCCAAGAGTAATTTTGTAGAATAGCTATTTCTTGACTGATAATTATCGGTATAATTATCAGAACTAACATCGTCAAATCTATAATTAGCAAGAATGGACGGTACAAATTTTCTCCATCCGATATATTTATATTCAGCATTTGCTACTATACTATTGTAGATATTGCGATTATGATCTGATGTAAACTCTCCGAATTCACGATTATAATCCATCTCTCCACGCAGATAAGCCATAGATGAAGCAAATAGATTATTACCTCCTTTATACTGATAATTAAGCATAGTGCGATAGTTCGTTGATTTACTTTGCTCAGAGGCTGTGACATTTACAATTATTGACTGAGGTAACGAACGATCATCCATTTGTAACCAGCCACTCCAGTTAAGCACATTTTTTTCAGACAAACGATAAGTAATTTCCTGCATCAGACCACCTTGCTTATAGTCAGCCTCCTTACGTCTCTCCACAGTATGCTCGTTACTGTATACTTTATTAATATACTTATAATTATTTTCCGACTGCTGATAATATGCACGTGTGGTTGATGTAAGTTTCCCATAAGTAAACTTTACCGTTGCAGCTTCAGTGAATGTTTCATTTGAAGCTATCTCACTGATAATATTCAGACGCAATGCTTCAACAGGGCTATTTTCTCCGGAGAAGTTTATACTGCCTCCAAGTGCTCCTGCTGTAGCATAGGGTGTGGCACTACCGTGAGTAAGTGTTATATTGTCTATAAAATAAACAGGTACCTGAGAAAAATCAAAACAGCCTAACTGCGGTGAGTTAATAGATATACCATTCCATAATACCTGAGTATGGTTGGATGATGTTCCCCTGAAAGATATGGTAGACTGCGCGCCTTGTCCCATACTTTTTATTTGCAAAGACGTACCCTCCTGAAGAAGTTCAGAAAGGGTACGTGTAGCATTTCGATTAAGTTCAACCTTATCTATTATACTCTTTTTTACTCCTACACCGCCACGTGAGTCAATTTTATTAGCGACAACAATAACTGTATCTAGTTTGATATGATTATCATCAATGGCAAAAGTGTTTATTACAGGAATAAGCAGAGTTAATGATAGAAATGTCAGTCTCATCTATTAATAAGATTTATTTGAAATATATTGCGTGAGGAAATATCCCGGCAGGAAATTCCCGAATCTGCGTTCCATCAGAAAGATCATATTCACGTATTGTATGCCTTGATAGCGACCCATAAAGCACATCACACATAAATATGGTGTTTTCTTTAGAGACACACAGATGATAAATCGTTCTCCCTGAGTCTACTTTTGGAGCTATTACGGGTTCTTTTGGTTGGGATATATTGTCCACATCTATAGAATAGACAGAAGTATGCGCATTGAAAAATATAATACCGCCGTCTGTTGAGCAATCAATGCTTGATACTCTCGCGTTAACCTTAAGCGTACCAACATCTATTGTGTGAATAACCTTTTCAGTGACCGGATCTATACAATAGACCCAGTATTCTGTAAGAACCCATAGTTTTCCATATTTGTCTGTCACAAGTTTTGAGAAGTCTGCTGTCTGAATAGTTTCATCACCATCGGTCATTATGAACCTTATATTTGCTGAATCAATTTTTCCGATATCAAATACAGCAAGTTGAGAACCTCCAACAAATAGTTTATTATTAATCACAGTCATCTGATAAGTCTGTCCCGGCACAGAAACATATCTGCGAAGTATCGGTCTCGTTGTACCATGATTAATATCCATTATCATAAGTTTGCATGAGTTCTGTCTCCACATCTGATCAGTTACCGCGATTGAATCACCGCCAAGATGCTGTACATACATTGGTATGACATCTTCAGATATAGACATTGTTTCTATACTTTGGAATGTCTCCGAATCGAATACCTCAATCTTTCTGGAGTTATTCAAAGGTACGTAAAGGTAATCTCCGATCTTTGTCATTGACTGAGCCACATCGCCCATCGGTCTATTATTTATTTTGCGAAACACATCGTATACTATGCTTCCGTCATAATTCAACATTGTCAAAGAAGAAGTACCATAACCGAATTGCCCTTCATTTATAACTATTGCCCGGTAACCGTCCTTTACATCGGGCTCAAATGTAGAATAGTCTATATTCTCATCGCATGACACCGTACACAATGCCATTATTACCGACATCGCAATGAAGCGAAAACTTTTATTACAAATCTTTATCATTATTGAGCTACATAAATATATAGTGAATTAATAGCTGTCTGATACTTATTTGTTATCGTCCAGTTGGATGGGTCAAGCTCGAACACCTCACTGGCTTCTCCTTTATTTGATATAGAGTTAATGAAGATAAGTTTATTATCGTTGTTCATCTTTAAATCAGCAAAGCTCAATCCACCATTTACAATCTCAGAAGTGTACTCATAAGATATATCAAACGGTGTCTCTGGCTTATTTGCGTCAACATGAAAAAATGCGCGTCCACATCTGATATAAATATTTTCAGCTTTTTTATCTATAGCTATACCTACAGAGCTCAGACTTGATATTACAGATGGCAGTGGTGTTTCGCTTACGATCTTCTCTGTCTTAGGATCTATACACATAAGAAAGTAACCTGTCGATTTATATGTAGCAGCCCATATTCTTCCTTTTGCATCTTTTAATATAGAAGAGTTACCGCTAAATATATTAGTGTCATCAGATATTATTCTCATTGATTCTTTAGAAATATTATTTTCGTCAAAAACCGCAATCTTAGATCTAGAATAACCAACATCATTGCCGGCTACAAAAAGCTTTCCTTCTGCTTTTATAACTTTTCTGACAGAAAAGTCAAGTCTGAAACTGCTTTCTATTTTATTCTCGGCAAGAGAGATAATTGCTGCATTATTGACTGTCTCATCTGACGAAAGAGAACCTGCAGAGAAAAGCCTTGCATCTGAGATTATAGCACTGCTATAAAGACTTAATTCAACTTGTGTCTCATCATAAAGGAATTCATAAACCTTTTCTGATACAAATGTGACAGGATCAATTATCTCAATATAAGAGTCCAGATACCATCTGTTATTCAGTTCGGATTTATTTAAATATAGTTTATCCTCATGCATCATGATATCACCTAAGTTTTTTGAAATTGTTGTAGAATTGGCCTGCGCATAAATGTCAGAAACCATCTCTCCATCATTTGTAAGACATGAGATTGATGGAAGATCTCCATACATAGAATATGGATTGATAGTAATAAATTCGAAATGGGATTCAGTGTTATCTTCCGTATCCGGGTAAACACTTTCGGCCTTATCATCGTCGCAAGCCACAAGAGAGAATAACAATGCTGCAGAGGCAGCGTACGCAAACAATTTGTTTGTAGTAAACATAAAAAATAAAGTATTATAAATTAAAAATAATACCTCAGGTAAATAAATTGTAACAGAATCCGGAAAACTAAGATTTGGATTAGCTTTATAAGAAGAATCTATCACTATGCCTACACCCGAAGCAATAATAACTAGTGTTATGGCAGGTCTTCTGACTCATTCCTTGTATCAATGCCTTCCCGTCCTTAAATGACAGTGGCAAAAAGATATCGATACAATATAAACGGAACTTACAGCTGCGGGTACAGCTCCGGATTTACACCGGATTCCCTCTTAGTGACTCTCCTTAGAAAAAGGTGGTCAAACCAATAACTCTGCAAATAGATCGGAAGAGCACACGTCTGAACTCCAGTCACCGCTCATTAACTCGTAT